>NZ_CDROCK010000011.1:0-134827 GCF_977020205.1 Pseudomonas sp. AIG
GGGACGTCTCGATGGGAGACGCGCTCATCAAGTCCGACGTTTATGGCCCGCGTAAACCCGCCGCAATAGTCACTGAGCGAAGTCTTGGCGAGAACCAGATCTACTTTTTGAGCGAAGGCAGGGATAGTGAGTGATGAAGTTTGATTGCGTAAAAGTTTCCGGAAAGCTCGACTATGTCCGATCTGTCATGCCCATGAATGGTGGCTATAAAGCCAAAGTCAGTATTGATGGGTCGGTAATTCCTAATTTGACACTGACCAATAAAATTTACGAAGAATTAGAGGTTGGCCAAAATGTGACATTTTATGGGATGTTCAAGAACAGTAGTAAAAAAGAAAAAAATATTGGTGTGATTTATGGTGTTCAAAAAGAAAGTGGCGAGAAAATGTTCGCTACTTCCTTTAGGCTTATGGTGCCAATGATTTTGGCCGGCGCCGCCGCTCTCGCCTTTTGTATGGTATTTCTCATCGCTTGGTTTCCATCTCTATTCGCATTGATCTTCTTGTTCGGGCAAGATCAAAGTTATATGTATAACACTACAGTTGTTACGATAGTTGAAGCAGGGTTGGTTGCGCTGTTTTTTCTTTGGCGTGCCTGGGTAATTTTCAGTGCCACCTCGAGGCCGGAATCTTGGGAAATTATCACTCCTTCCACGCTGTCGAGTCGCTTCAGCAAATTTCATAAGGGGTAATGTTCGCGTCTGGCGGGAAAAGCGAAATGTTAGGCCCACAATTCGCTGAAAATTGAGCTCAGTCAGAAGCCCGGCGCGCTGCGAATTAGGCAAGCGGAGCGCGCAGGCGTGTTGGATGAAAGCCCGGAGGGCCGAGACGTGGCTTGCCACGGCTCGGTTCACGCCAGCCATCCGCCGAAGGCGGCACGCCACAACTACCGTCCAGCCTTGTCAAAGGATGCTGAAGTGACCTGCGATTTACTCCGCGAACGAGAGAGGACTAGGCGAAGGGTTCTGTGGGCGCTTGCCAGCTTCCATCCTGGTGATCCGAATGCCTCCGAACTCCTAACCATCCTCGATAGCCTCGACGTCCAAGAGCGAAACGATACCCTCTGTAGCGATAAGCCACTTGAACTCGTTGAGGTTCGTAACTCTGTCTCGGTGATGCGCCATAATTCCGGAATCGACATCATCTTGGAGCGCGATATCCCGCAGCCCTGGCGAGAACGCTTTCTGCAAGCGAGCATCGGATCAACCAAAATCCCTGATGGGCGCTACGCCGCAGACTGGGATAAATTTCTGACTGAATGGGAGTGTGAGATGCAGCATCTGCAAAATCACCGAGTTGCGCGGGCTCCTACCAGCTAGAGCGGCTGGTTCGAGCGATGGCAGCGCAAGCACACAACCAGTCGGTGGAGCCGCTGAAAATCGCAGCCTTCAAGCAGGAGCAGCAAGGTGGAACGGCCTTCGTTTTTTATTGATTTTGAAGCCTCTGGAATAGCTCCTGATAGCTATCCTATCGAGGTCGCCGTCGTGTCGAGTGAGACCTCCTTCAGCTCGCTTATCAAGCCGGCCCGTTACTGGACACACTGGTCGTTTGATGCGCAAGACATGCACGGTCTCACTCAAGATTTGCTACATCAGGTAGGTGATACCCCAGAAGCTGTAGCGAGAAATATGAATCAGCTGTTTTCAGGGCGGGTGCTTTGCAGTGACTCACCTCAAGACGGTTTTTGGCTCGATGCCCTTTACGAAGCCGCAGAGCTGATGCCCACCTTCGAGTTGAGGCCTTTGGAGGTATTTGTGGGCCGGGAGGCAGCCAGCGACATTTATCGCCTACTGCCTAAAACCAAGCATCACCGAGCTTTGGAAGACGCAGCTGCTTTGATGAACGCATGTCGCGCTTTTTTCGAAGCTTGAACTTGCTACCTACTCCTAGTGATAAAAAATCACTAAGCCTTTGAGCTTTGGATTTAGCTCAGGCAGTGACTGCTGAACCGCAGGAAGCCAATCATGGGCTGGCTCGGAGTGGCAAGTGGAGAGCGCAGTACGTGCGGGATGGAAGCCCGAAGGGCCGAGACGAAGGCTCGGTTCACGACAGCCCATTCCCAAAGGGGCACGGCCAAACGCCCAGGTGACATGAGCTAGAAGTAGAGACCATTCTGCGAGGATTTTCCGATGGGAATGACAGACGATGACGACTTCGTGTATTGCGATATCCAAATGCATGTGGCCCAGGGCCGGGAGCTACTGGAATTAGTGACTGCCCTGCGAGAGTCGAAAGCTCATCCAAGTCTCTACAGAGTTTTTGAGCACATTCAGGACGAGCTCAGCATCTCAATCGACATTGTTGAGAACCCGCCGACTTGGGGGCCTTGTTTTCAGTAAACCTCACCACAGCCCATACTGTTTCTTCCTGTATATAGCGGATAACCCACCAGTGTGAAAGCTGCCGGTGTCGGCGAGTACAACTCCTGCAAGCACCTCTCCTTCCGTCTCTCTAGGTACAATACGAGCGTGCCGCCTGCACCGCTCGGGGGGCTCACTTTCAGAATTATGTCTAATTAGCGCGCCTATCAAAATAAATTAGTAAAGGAATACAATCTTGCATATTAAAAGTTTTGGTCTGTTGGGGCTTCGAACACTCTGCCTCAATAACATCATGCAGACCAACTCCCTCAATCCGCGTGATGTGCCTCAAGTCAGAGCTTCAAAGGTTAATATTTTCGTCGGCCCCAACGGCGGCGGCAAGTCAACTGTACTAGATATGGTGCGAGCACTGAAGGACGTTGAGATTATAAAAACGATAGCTCGTGAAAACATGCGATCCAGTACCGTAGCGACGTCCATCATCTACTTTGACAAGGAAACCTGGGTAGCTTCGATATTTAACAAGCTAGGTATTGATGAATTTGGCACATACATTGCCGTTACTACACGAGATGAAAGGCACCTATTCAAGGGAAGTATCTACAGCAAACCGTCAAAACCACCAAAAGAACTTGTAAAGGTATTGGATAAACTAGAAGCCATAATCAGTTTTCGCTCATCACACGACGAGTGCGGAGTTTGTATCCAAAGAGTCATCAGTGCGCTGAATAATGATGGAAAGCATCTCGTGGGACTCGCGCCACACCCATTGCAGCCCGACCAGGTAGATTATAAAAGGCCTCCGAATGAAGATCACACCTACAAGCATGCCAACCCAATTAGCTTTCTTGATAAGAAAACTGTAGGTGTCTACCTCAACGATGACTTAGGTCAGTTCAACCATATTCCAATAAAGATGCTGCCGTCTGGATGGCGGGCTTTTGCTGGTCTAATAGGATGGCTGAACTCTGTTAATGATAACCAAATATGTATCATCGAGGAACCAGAAGTCCACCTGCATCCAACACTTCAGAGACTCATGATGGCTAGGGTTTCTGAAATCGTAACTCGCAAGAACCTTCAGCTTTTCATATCCACGCACTCGTCTGTGCTTCTAGATATATCAAACTGGTCTGTACCAGAAACAAAGCTGTTTGAAGTCAATGGTTACGCAATATCAGAATTAACATCACCTGCAAGGGCTCTGTCAGGGCTCGGCATAAAGCCAAGCGATGTTTTCCAAGCCAACGGCGTGATATGGGTCGAAGGGGCGTCTGATCGAATCTACATTTTGCACTGGCTTTCGCTCTGGTGCTCGACACATGGTAGATCCATGCCCATGGAAAATCTTGATTTCTCCTTCGTTTTTTACGGCGGCTCTATGCTCGGCCATTTCACGTCAAATGCTACGCCAGGATTAATTGACATATTCAGTATAAACAGGAACTCCATAGTAGTTATGGATAGAGATCTAGACTTCCAGCGCGCAACTGACGGCACTGATGAATGCATCAACCAAAACTGTGTGAAATATCATGTTTGGGCTGACATCGCTGAACATGAGTCGAAGACGGGGTATTGCTGGGTAACTGAGGGCTATACGATTGAAAGTTATTTGCCAGCAGCTTTTCGAGACAAGCATTATCGGATTTTCGGCGCTAGACTAAAGCAGATTACAACCTATTCAAAAGTTACAATCGCGAACAAGTTCTTAGCCGGGGTTAGCACTTTCGACCATAGCCATGACCCACGAACCGACTTGCCAACCCAGATTGAAAGGCTTTTCAACACTATTGAGGCATGGCAGATGTAGGCCCAAGCATCAGCAAGCCTGGCCTCAATGCAATCAAAGGTCTGCATCCCAAGCATCCATCGCCTCGCTCAAAGTCGCGCACCACTGGAGATCACCAAGCTGTAGGGCATTCGCAATTTGCCTATTGGTATTGCCGTCGACCCAAGTCGGGAGACTCTCTATAGCCCCTAAGAATATGCTGGCTGTCGCGACAGAATACCCACCGGTACTCGTAGACTGGAGACATACGTAACGCACGGCAGCACCGTTGGGTAGCCGACGCCAAGCCACCACCTCGATACAGTCCAGAGCGCCCTCTGAAGCCTCTACGATGGGACTCGCTCCATGTTCCACTGCCGCTGGTTTGAATGGCCTGCTAGCCGCTCCTGGTTTGTGGACAAGATGCTTCAACTGCTCACGCGAGGAGATTATCTGATCTCGGACTTCTTCGGGGTCGATGGACATGCCTCCCTCCGGTGTCACCCGGAGGGTCTTGAAGCTGTTCGCTGCCTGGATGAACTCGCGCTCACGCTTCTGCTCCCAATCGGGACGGCGGTCGGGATAGAGGACGTTAAAGACGCGTTTCAAAACCTTCAGCATCATTCCTAGCCTGATATGTGGGATGCAAGCTCCGACGATCATACCTCACAGCTTCAATGATGCTCACACTGCTATCGGTTGTCCCGCCCTCAAAGGATGGGACTTGGCTATACCGGCGATGATGGCAAAATGGTATGTTGCGCAAGACAAGTGGAAATCAGGAACAGGGAATGTGGAATCTTGAACAGGCAACCTGCAAAAGCAGAGTGTCTATATCAAAAGGTGCAGCCGCCGCATCGGCTGAAAGCGTCTTGCTACCCTCCCAACCATCCGTAGGTCAGGCGATCCCATCTTGCCGTATGGAGCCTATACCTGCGCCTGTTCATCACTCTTCTATCAGCCAGCCGGGGCATGGCTCAGCCCTGAGTGGCATGCAGACAATTTAGGTTTTATATGGCGAATGCAAGGACAACATTCCATCCTGAAGAGCACAGCATGCTTTATGCGGAGACAGGTGGTATCTGTCCGCTTTGCGCTCGTGTAATCATAGATAAGAAACCAGGCTCAAAAAACCCTAGAAAGTTTTATGAAGTCGCTCACATCTATCCGCTGAACCCAACTGCCGCTCAAACTCAGGCACTTGTAAATCACACGATCCCTGTCGACATCAACGGGCTCGATAACGTGATCTGCTTGTGCCCTTCTTGTCACCGAAAGTACGACAAGGATTTTAAGATTGAAGAGTATGATCGGCTGCGGGAAATTAAGGACGGTTTCATCCGGGATACGGATGCCAGAAAGTCGATTTCTGAACATAGCCTCAGGATAGAGATAAAAGAGCTGATTGAGTCATTCGCCGATCTGGACGACGAAAGCCTTGTCGCCTTTGACTTAGAGCTAAATGCTTTCACCTTGAAAGAGAAGCTAAAGAAAGGTGCCACCAACGTCCTGAAGCGCAACATACGAAACGATGTGGTTGGCTATTTCGTGACAATCCGGGACGAACTGCGGCTGCTTGAGCAACGGGATCAAGCAGCAGTTAAAATGCTACTCAACCAAGTTAACACCTATTTTTGGGCGATGCATAGAGAACACCCCGACAACAAAGATGTCATATTCAATTATATCGCTCAATGGATCAGCGCCAAGAGCGGTAAGTCACTGGATGTTTCGAAGATCATCACTTCATTCTTTGTGCAAAACTGCGAGATTTTCGATGCTAGTGCCTAGTAAGTTTACAAAGCTTGAAGAGTCTACCATTTTCAAGATGCACGCAATCCTAGCAGAGAAGGAGCCTGGCGAAACGGTAGCCCAAGCCCTCGCCAAGACTCGCGACAAATTCTTAGACGCGTCTGAATTTCTTGCCGCAATGGATGTTTTATTTTTCTTAGGTTATCTAGATGTTCAGGATGAAACCGGAGTGATTGAATATGCTTAAACAGATAAAGTGCAGTCTATTCAATCAAAACCCTATTGAATTCCATGACGGACTAAACATTGTCCTTGGTGATGACGAAGCTAAGAACTCCATTGGTAAATCATCAGCCCTCTTGGTGATTGACTTCGCAATGGGCGGTAATAGCCTATTGGTAGACGACGCCGGAGTTATTAAGGTGCTTGGGAGCCATTCATACGAAATCACATTTGACTTCGGTGGTGCCCCCCTATTCGTAACCAGATCTACTGAGCAGCCCGACGTTGTTGACATCTGCAATTCAAACCATGTCAAACAAAACGAAATATCACTCGAAGCATATAGAGAGAAGCTCAAAAGCCTATATGATCTGTCTGAACTAGAGAGCTCCTTCCGATCTATCGTTAGCCCATTTGCTCGGATATGGAACAAGGGCGAGGCCGATCCAGATCACCCATTAGCGGGAGCTTCAAAAGAAAGACTCAGCGCCGGGGTGGCCCGGTTGCTCGACCTATTTGAACGTACCGGTGATGTCTCTGTGGAGCGGGCTGTACTTCAGATATTAAAAGATAAAAAAGATTTGATGAGGAAGTCGATGACTGCCGAAATCATCCCTCGGATCACGATAACCAAGTACAAGTCCAACAACCAGCTTATTAAGACTAATGCGCAAGCCATCAGTGACATCAAGGATAACTTCGCTGGTGCCATAACCGCATACGAAGCCCTGTTCGACGAGAAGCTAAGGGCCATCCAACAAACCAAAAACGAGATGGTCAATCAGAGAAACTTGATTTCGGCAAGAAAAGAAAAACTTCAGAGAGACCTGTCTGGCGTATCCCCTCGCCTGGCTGCAAACATAGCCCTCGTTGCTGAGTTCTTCCCAGAGGCCAACCTCGAACGCCTCGAGCAGGTAGAGCAATTCCACGCGAAAATTGGCAAGCTAGTGAGCAAAGAACTCAAAAGCGAACTTGAGCTTTTGGTCGCAAATGAATCTGATATTACCGGCCACATCACCGACCTGGATGAACAAATAAAACTTACTCTTAAAGCTAAAGGCACCCCAACAGACCTATTCGCGAAGGTTTTTGAGCTTAAAGAGGTTACCGACAAGGCTAAGGAAGAAAACAAATTCTTCGAGCAGAAGGTTTCCATTGATGATAGCGAGGCAGCTTCCAAAACGCGCCTAGACGCTATCTACGACAAAATCTTCCTTGAGATTGAAGGCGCTATCAATCAGAAACTTGAGAAATTCAACAACCTTGTTTACGGGCCTGAGCGTAACCCATCCCAGCTTCGTATTAAGAGTGCCAACTCTTACAGCTTCACCTCTCCACTAGATACTGGAACAGGCAAATCGTATGCGGGGTTGGTTGGGTTTGACCTATCAATGTTGTCACTCACGCGCCTGCCATTCGTCATCCATGATTCGATGATATACAAAAACATCGAAATTGCCGCCACTGAACATATCATTAAGATACTAGCTTCCTTCAAACAAAAGCAAATTTTCCTAGCTTTTGATGAGGCAAAGAAGTTCAACAGCGCAACACAGAAAATCCTGCAAACCAATACGGTATTACAACTACACCGCGACAAACTGCTCTACAGTAAGGATTGGAGGGCGAAAGAGAAGAGAACGTAAGGAGGCCTAAACGGTGAGGAATGTGCACGGGGATGCTCATACATACCTAATAGTTGTTGAGGCGGCTCTGTCCGCCAGTCTGGCCGGCGTGCTTGGCCTGTCACTAATGGAAGGTCATCTGTGGCAGCCGAAGGCAGAATGAACCTAGGTTCACAACTGTCAGGTGCGTGTCGTGTCGCCCGACTGCCCCCCGACTCATACTCGAACCATCTGAACAGCCACTGAAACAGGGGACACGAGATGAGCAGCTTCGACAACGTTGAAACCCGCGTACTGAGCAAAGGTGAATTGGGCCACGTAATCAGGTATCTGCGCGAACTCCGCCAGTGGTCTCAGGAGACTCTGGCAGAGCTCACCAAGACGACACCCAGAACCATCCAGCGGGTTGAGGCAGGGGCCGGAGCCAGCCTCAACACACTTCGCTCTCTCGCCTTTGCCTTTGAGTTCCAGGACATCGACGCATTCACGAAACCGATGGCGATTCCCACCGAGGAGCAACTGCGCGCTGCTCGTGAGCAGTTCGAACAGAAATATGTCATGACGAAGGCATTGAAGCCCGAATCAGGCAGGGGCTTGGCCAGACTTGCTGCTGAAAGCATCGGCGATTACATCGAGCCCGCCTTCGAGCCATCCAAAGACCAGGCACTGGCATTCGCGGAACTCACTGATTATCTA
The DNA here is from genome assembly GCF_977020205.1 of Pseudomonas sp. AIG. Lineage (NCBI taxonomy): Bacteria > Pseudomonadati > Pseudomonadota > Gammaproteobacteria > Pseudomonadales > Pseudomonadaceae > Pseudomonas > Pseudomonas sp. AIG. The sequence continues at coordinate 8,387 of NZ_CDROCK010000011.1, forward strand.
CGGGACTATCGCGACTGCGCCGAGCACTACTCAAGTACAGCGCGCCTAGAGGTATTTGAAGAACTTCAAGGCTTGATCGAACGCCTTAACGAACAGCGCGTTACTCTGCGCTATGCGACCTGTCCAGTGGTACACAACGGCACCTCGGATTCGCATGTGGAAGCATTCCCTGTAGGGGATGTGCTTTACCTGATTGGATTCAGAGAAGGTGAAGCGCCAGAAGAGTTGGCCCTGCCTCGGAAGATGGGCATTTAGCAGCTCGCTAGCAACGCATCGGCTGCGCTCACGACAACCGTCCGCGAGAGCATCCAACCAGGTAATCGTCGTCGGCGAGGTGCCACACCGCACTACCCCCAATATATAGCTCATGAAATTAATCGCTTGGCCGTTACATCCTTATACCCAATGCATCCTCATGCCTGAACACATACATACTCGGAGAGAAAAAACTTGAACGTCTTTAGTATTAAAGAAGAACCGAAAAAGCCTATTCGTTTGACTCAGCAAATTTACAACGCTAAAACCAGACGAGAAGAGCCCTACGTAGTAATGGTCAAAGATGAGGTAAAGTCATACGCCCTTTGCCCAGCCTGTCAAAACCCGACAATGCTGGTAAATCGGTACGTGGAAGAGACCGACTCAAACACTCTTTACGCTAAACACACTGGATATTCGGTGCCGGATCTGGCGAGTCACAACCAAGCAGCCTATGAAGCCTGCCCCCACCATAACCCTCTGCGGTTCGACAACAAGACTCGAAGAGGAAATTTAGAAGCAGATAACGAAATTCGTGACGCATTGGTTAACCACACTCATCTTGTGATCCGATTCTTGGAAGATTCCACTGGCATCAAATACTGCGATAGCGTCATTGAATCGATGATAAGTCACTTCGGTGGTAATAAAGGCCACGAGTACAAAGCCATTAACATGTACAACCTACCCTTCGGCTTCGGCTACATGACCGAATCGCAGGATTTGTTCGGCTGCAAAGTTAATGACGCCATTGCACAACAGATCAACACCCAGTCAAAACAATTCAAAGTCAACAACTACGCTTACGTTGGACGTATCAATGGCACAAAAGGAAACGAAATTCGCTTTTACTTCAACAATCATAAAATCAGCAGCACACCAGATGGCGGTGACACCGTTGAACTATTCATTGAAGAAGTAGATACCGCAGCGAAAACGGCCAATCGTCTATTCAGTAAAAAAATCGAATTTGATAGCGCATTTTTTTATAACACATACCTGCGCCAAGAACGGCTTCGACTGCTCGCGCTAAGATATCTGTAAACCATCACTAAGCGGCCTAGCCAGAACTGCAGTGAGTTCGGCTGGGCTGATGGGAACAAGCATTAGATCTTCGCGTACCGAATCTGCAATCAGATCAGGCACAAGCCGTCCAATAGCGTGATATGCCAGTTCATTTAGCACTCCAAGTTTCATTTCCTGATTCAGTGCGGGCATATTTTCAATTAGCCAAGGTGAAGACGCACGTAGCCGAATGAGATAATCGACCTCCAAGGCCGCTTCTAGTATCAAATTACTGCGAACCCCCATCAATGGATTGCTCTGCTGGAATCTCATATTTTCTCTTCCTCACTATTATTTTTATTGAAAGCACTTACACGAGCCAGCAATACACTCTTGCAGCTCGCATAACGCACACTAATGACATGGTTATACGACTGAATAATTCATCCTGCAGCAACAGCGCACATCAATGCAATAAAAAATAAAGCCACATGTTAATGTAACTTCATCCAAGCTACGCTGTAACATCGTTAAGATGGGCCTCTAAGTAGCCTCCGAGACACTAGAACCCACAAATATAAGCGGTCGAAAAACTACGACCTTACGAATGGCTGAAGCAGTTTCTGTATCAAGCCCTCGGACACAGTCACCTTGACTGCATCAAAGGTCTCCTGCGTCATCTTCGTAAACGACGGTTCGACTTCACGCAGTTTCTTTACCGCCTGAGGGTCTGCCGAGAGCAAATCTCTAACTAAGCTAGCTGCAACTTGATAAGAAGGTGTTTGTGACGTGTAGACACGCCCAAACTTAGTCTTTAGGTAATCTTCGGAAAAAACAGTAGCAAGCCCCTCTTCAAGAACAGGCGCGAGGTTTGAACCTGAAGGTGCTAGCAGGTGGATACTCTCATGAGCGAGCTGGTAACAAGCTTGCAAAGTGTCATCGAGTGCGCGCTTACCAAGCTGCACGACCACATCTTTCCTTGACCCCGGATACCATATCTGAGGGATATCAAGGCCGAACTCTACACCAAGAATTGTCCAAGACATGTCTCTCGGGCCATACAGGCTTGTAGCTTCCTGGAGCATGTCCCCGAGCCGCGTTACCAGAGTCCACGTGTACCCATTATTGGACTCCAATCGCTCTGCCTGAAAATGACTTTCTTCCATGATTCCCCTCACTAATTAATACCAGCCGGATTAAAAAACCCTCGTGGATCCCACACTGCTCTTGCAGTTCAACCGAACGGGCTTCTGTAGCTACCTCCACGGGAGGCATTATGTGTCGGGCTCCCGATTGCGCTCCACAAAATATTGACGCTGTGACCGGACACACCTCCCCTGCCCGAATCAAGTTCGTCCGAAAGCGGTGCATCGAGCAAGCGGAGCGCGCCAGACGTGAGGATGGAAGCCCGCAAGGGTCGAGACACGCAGTGGCTCGATTCACGACAGCCGCTCCCGCAGGGCACGCCAAAAAACAGCCTTACACCTCAAGATTTCCTAGGCTTGGCTCTCGCAGTCGCCTCTGCCACCAATGGATCTTCCGGCCAATAGTGCTTTGGGTATCTGCCTTTAAGATCCTTCTTCACTTCCACGTAGGTGCTACGCCAGAAATTGGCCAGATCTTGGGTGACCTGTACAGGCCTCCGCGCCGGCGACAAAAGATGCAACGTCAGTGGCTGCTTACCTTGGGCAATCCGAGGTGTTTCTGACAGACCAAAAAGCTCCTGCAGCCTCACAGCTAATATCGGAGGATGCTGCGAATAGTCGATTCGGATATTCGACCCAGATGGTACCTGGATGGTCTGAGGTGCCTGTGTCTCTAGTTCCTGTGGAAGCGGCCAAGGCAGAAGATTCCTGACAATCGATGACAGACCCAGTTGGCTGAAGTGGCTGAGCCTCGAAACTTTGCCCAGGTACGGTGCGAGCCATTCTTCCAGCGTGTCCAGAAGGTTGGTATCGCTGAGATCAGGCCACTTGCTTTCTGTTTGGCAATTTTGGATATCCAACTGACGCAGCAGATTGACCCGCGCCTGCCATTGGCGCAACTCAGGGTTCCAAGGCAGAAGCTCGATGCCCTTGCGCCTCACAAGGTTGACTAAGGCCAACGAGCGGGTTTGCTCATCAAGACTCGGCAGGGCTGTTGACGACAGGATGAGTTGCCCAACCTTCAACTGCCGCTCAGCCTTGAGCACCCCTTCCCTCTCGTCCCAATCGACCTCATCGACAGACCTCACCAGGTCAGCCAACTCGTCGTCGAACAGGGCCGGATCGAGGTCACTCGCCAAGTAGATCCGCTCTTCGCGCTGCCCTTGCCGACTACCCAAATCGGCCACTACAAGCCACTCATGTTTAGTGAGAGCATCAGGCTCTGAGAACACAGCAGCCCGCCCGTTGGAGAGACGGTACTCAGACGCACTCGCACGCCTCTGGAGACCTACCCGGTCAGGGTAAGCGAATGCCAGTAGGCAGCCTACCCATCTTGCGTGATCCGGCTCGCTGACAGGGTGAACGGCTCTCCCACGTAGCAGGGATCGATACTGCCGAGCAGACTGCTTCACGCGCTGGAAGGATCCACCGCCTTGACGTGAATGTTGATCGCCGGATAATGCACTCAGTCTGGTGTGAAGATCGGCACCTGCACCACGCAAAATATCCTTCTCACCCAGCAGCGCAGCGGTGTTGCAAGCAAGGTCATCCAGCCCCATCGCGTTACCCTTGATGAGCATGTGAGCGATCCGTGGATGCGCAGGGAGCTCGCTCATGGCTGATCCGTGTGGTGTGAGCTGTCCAGCATCGTCGAGTGCGCCCAGGCGCTTTAACAGGTCTCTGGCTTGGCCAAAAGGAGCTGTTGGAGGTTGGTCGAGCCAGGTCATCTCCTCCGGCTTCATTCCCCATCGGGCCAACTGGAGTGCCAGGGCTGCAAGATCAGCCAGCAAAATTTCAGGGGTACTGTAGCCAGCCATTTGCTCGTGCTGCGACTCAGACCAAAGGCGATAGCAGATACCTGGTTCCAATCGCCCCGCCCGTCCTGCACGCTGAGTAGCACTGGCTTTCGAAATACGCTGTGTGTCGAGCCGGGTCATCCCACTGCGAGGATCGAACTTCGGCACTCGCTCGAGACCACTGTCCACCACCACCCTTACACCTTCGATGGTCAAGCTGGTTTCAGCGATGTTCGTGGCCAGTACGATCTTCCGTGAGCCTTGGGGTGCCGGATTTATCGCAGCACGCTGAGCATTCAAGTCGAGGTCGCCGTAGAGAGGGCATACGATAACCTCTGGACGACCACTCAACTGCTCCTTAAGCGCCTCAGCCACCCGCCGAATCTCTGCCTGCCCAGGAAGGAAAACCAAAACGCTTCCCGACTGTTCGTTGATGGCAGCCAAACAGGTGTCAGTGACTCGCGCATCCATACGCTCGCCCGGCTGATATGGACTGCCCCAAACTGGTACGACCGGATACATCCGGCCCTCGCTGGTGACAACAGGCGCATCATTCAGCACCTTTGAAAGGCGAGCACCTTCCAGCGTTGCGGACATCAGAAGCAACTTCAGTGGCGGCTCATCACGCAGAAGCTCACGAGCACTCACGCACAAGGCCAGCGCAAGGTCGGAGTCGAGGTTTCTCAGGTGGTATTCATCGAAGATAACCACGCCCACTCCATCAAGCGCGGGATCATCTTGAAGCCGGCGAGCCAGGATCCCTTCGGTCACCACTTCAATCTGGGTGCGAGGGCCTACCTTGCTTTCAAGACGAATGCGGTATCCGACAGTCTCACCAACCTTCTCACCAAGCTCACTCGCCAAACGTTCAGCAGCGGCCCGAGCAGCCAATCGACGAGGCTCGAGCATCAGGATCTTCTGATCACCAAGCCAAGGTTCGTTCAGTAGTGCTAGGGGCACTCGAGTGGTCTTGCCCGCACCAGGAGGAGCTTCAAGGATTACTTCGTGGCGGTTGGCCAGGGCCTCTCGTAGGTCTGGCAATACGAGGTCAATAGGTAGTGAAATCATCGAGGCTCCCAAATCAGGGAAGCAGTATACGACGGGGGATCAAGCGAGGAGATTAAGCCCTCGGACTGAGACGGCGTTGTTTGAGAGTTTTTGACAAGAAAGTGATGGTTTCTGTGCATTCAGCAAAACGTGAAATTCGTCGAAGATCAGCAGGCCCACGCCTTCCAGCGCCGGATCATCCTGCAAGCGCCGAGTCAGAATGCCTTCGGTGACCACTTCGATGCGCGTATCGGGGCCGACCTTGCTGTCGAGTCGAATGCGATAACCGACGGTTTCACCGACCTTCTCGCCCAACTCGCTGGCCAGACGTTCCGCCGCTGCACGCGCGGCGAGGCGGCGCGGTTCGAGCATCAGAATGGTCTGCCCGGCCAGCCACGCTTCATTGAGCAAGGCTAAAGGCACACGGGTGGTTTTACCGGCGCCGGGCGGTGCTTCGAGCACGGCTTCGTGGCGCGTCGCCAAGGCTTCACGCAGGGCGGGTAAAACTTCATCGATCGGCAAAGAATTCATGCTGGCTCCCAAACAGAGGGCCGAGTATAACGGCGAACTGCCGGGCGTTCGTCAGGGTCTTAATTCCAGACGACTACGCTTCGTTTTCAAATGACTCAGGAGATTTCCCATGCGCTTACCTTTTCGCCTGATCGGCGGTGTACTGGTCGCCACCCTGCTCACGCAAATCACCGCGTGCGGTTCGATTTTCTACCCGGACCGGCGCGGTCAGATCGACGGCAAGATCGACCCGGCGATTGCCGTGCTCGACGCCGTGGGCCTGCTGTTCTACGTCATTCCCGGGCTGATCGCGTTTGCCGTCGACTTCGCCACCGGTGCGATCTATTTCGAACCGGGCCACACAGCGCAGATCGATCCGGCCAAACTCAAGCAAGCCATCGGCCCGGACGGTCAGGTCGATAATCACAAGTTGCAGGCTATTCTCGAAAGCGAGTTGGGCAGAGATTTTCCTCTGGATGACCCGCGCCTGATTCAACACAAGGGCAGCACTCAACAACTGGCGATGTTCGGCCTGCAACCCGCCGCTTAAAAAGGAAGTTCAATGACATCCAGCCCCGAACACGCCCGCCTGCTACGGCTGGCGACCCGCGCCTCGGTGGCGGTCGCGTGCACGCTGATCATCGCTAAAGCCATCGCCTGGTGGCTGAGCGGTTCGGTGAGCATGCTCGCCGGCCTCACCGACTCGGCGCTGGATGGCATCACCTCGATGCTCAATCTGCTCGCCGTGCATTACGCGCTGCGCCCGGCCGATGACGATCACCGTTATGGCCACGGCAAGGCGGAATCGCTGGCGGGCATGGCGCAGGCGTTGTTCATTGGCGGCAGTGCGGTGTTGATCGCGTTTCAGGCCTATGAACGCATCCAGCACCCGGAACCGCTTGGCGCGCCGTGGATCAGCATTGGCGTGATCATTTTCTCATTGCTGCTGACGGTGGCCTTGCTGGTGCTGCAGCATCGAGTGATCAGGCAGACCGGTTCCAATGCCGTGCGTGCCGACTCACTGCATTACCGGTCCGACCTGTTACTCAACGGCAGTATTCTGGTGGCGCTGATGTTGGCGGGGTTCGGCTGGCATAAACTGGATGCGTGGTTCGGACTTGGCATTGCCGCCTATATCCTGTGGAGTGCGATCCAGATCGCCCGGGAAAGTTTTTCGGTATTGATGGATGAGGAGCTGCCAACAGATGTCAGTCAGCACATGCTCGAACTGGCTTGTGGTGTGCCGGGTGTGTTGGGCGCGCATGACTTGCGCACGCGGATCTCCGGCAACCACTGGTTCGTGCAGCTGCACCTGGAGTTGCCGGGGGAATTGACCCTGTCAGTGGCCCACGGCATCAGCGATCAAGCCGCCGATGCCATTCACAAGGCCTACCCGCGCGCCGAAGTGCTGGTGCACGCCGACCCGATAAAAGCAGCTACAAGCCGCGAGCCGCAAGCTTCAAGCTTGTAGCTCGAAACTTGCAACTCGTAGCTGCTCTTACTGGACCTGATAACCGCGACTGCTCAGGCAATTGCCCTGAGCCTGGCGGTACGCCTGAACCACTTCGGGCGCTGGCTGATAGGTGGCAGTGCGCGGGTCGAAACCGCTTTGCTGCACGGCGTACTGATAGCACTGATAACCGTCCTGCTGCACTTGCTCAGGGGACTGGCCGTTCGCCGGATAGGCCTCAACGTCATAGCCCTGGGATTGTGGCTGCGGCTGTTGCTGCACCGGCGGCTCGACCACCACGTAATCCTGGGTCGCTTCCTGATAGGCGTAATAGGAACCGGCGGCGAGGAACAGCAGCGAACCACCGATCCACACTTCACGGGCGTAATCAGGCAAATACTGGATGCGGATCCCGCGCGGCGGTTGCACAACGATGTAGCGCGGGCCTTGCGGGCGATACCAGTAGCCACCGGAGAAGAAATAATCCTGCCCGCGATACGGCACGCGGTAGTCGCGATCCGGGAAGCGGTCGATCACGTGCCCCGGCCGATATTGCGGACCTGGCCCCCAGCCATTGCCATGACCGTCCGGGCGCCCCGGCCAGCGATTGTCGTTGGGCCGGTTGTTGGTTTGCCAGTGCTGGTTGTTGTAGCCATTCTGCGGACGCTCGTCGCGGTAGTAACCCTGACGCGGCTCCTGGGTCTGGCGCACGGCGTCGGGCCGTGGCTGGATCGGCAGGCTATTGGCCGGCAGTTGCGGTGGCGGTGGTGGCTGGCGCACCGGGTTGGGATTGTAGGCCGGGCGGTTCTGGTCGTGGTTTTGCCACTGGCCATTGTTGTTGTGCGGCTGGCCGTTGTGCTCGAACTGGCGGCTGTTGTCGCCACGAATGATCTCGTTGTTCTGCGGACGCGGCTGATTCTGTTGCGGCTGACTCTGCGATGGATTGTTCTGCGGGCGCGGCTGATTGTTGCCGCCATGGCCCTGATTGTTGCCCTGATGATCCTGGCCGTGGCCACCGCCATCCGGTCCACGATTCTGCGGCTCGTCGGCGAGCGTTTGCACACTGACACTCACACACAGCAAACCAACACTGGCCAGACGCCAGATGCGCGAATTCATGCTTTTTCTCACTGCGAGGCCTGTAAATATAAGAGGGCTTGTAGCTAAGACCGGACACGTACGCCTCCGGTTCTGCAACAGGTTATCAGTCACGCAACTTATTTATTGAGCGCGACAGCATGAAATCGCAGGCAAGAAAAAAGGGAGACCCGTCGGCCTCCCCTCTAGAGAACTTCGTCCTGGCTCGACGCTTTTGACGTCGGCTCACCTCACGCCGTCTTCTGGACAGTGTGCAGCTCGGGGGCCGGCACAACCCCGATGGGGGTGGCGGCCGCGGCAGGCCGGATAGGGCGGGCCGCGTGGACTGTGTTACCGAGCAGTGATTCTGGTGATAAGAATAGGCCTGAGGCCGCGACAGAGGATTGCGAAGATTGCTGAAATAAACACCACTTGCGCAATTTTTAACCCTGGATAGATAATCCGCCGCAATAGTTACAACCAAGGACAGATTGATGAGCAAACTCGACCGTTACGACCTGAGCATTTTGGCGGAATTGCAGCGCGACGCCCGCATCTCCAACCAGGAATTGGCCGAGCGCATCGGTCTGTCGCCCTCCCCTTGCTCGCGCCGGGTCAAGCAGTTGGAAGACGACGGGTATATTTCGCGTCAGGTGGCATTGCTTGATCGCAAGATGCTCGGGCTGAGTCTGACCGCATATGTGCTGATCGGCATGGACCGGCATACACCGGAGCGTTTCGAGAACTTCGAGGCGGCGATTCGCACGTTGCCGCAGGTGTTGGAGTGCAGTCTGGTGACCGGTGTGGATGCCGATTACCAATTGAAAGTGGTGGTGCCGGACATGGATCACTATCAGAAGCTGTTGCTGGGGCATTTGACGCGGATTGAAGGCGTGACCAGCGTTCGTTCGAGTTTTGTACTGAATCAGGTGCTCAACAGCACGGAACTGCCGCTGACCCACCTGCGCAACTGATCAAAGACACCCTCACCCCAGCCCTCTCCCGGAGGGAGAGGGGGCCGACCGAGGTGTCTGGCGTCATTCATCGACCTGAAAGATTGAGTCGATTATGGATTCACAAAAAATCCTTCAGGTCGGCGTATTTTGCGAGCATCCCCCGGTCAGTCCCCTCTCCCTCTGGGAGAGGGTTAGTCGTCAGATCAGACCCAGATCAATGCCACCCCACACACCTTGGCGTATACTCGCCGCGCCCTTTTAGCCGCGCGCGCGTCGGAGAAACCCAATGGATCCAGCACTATTAGAAGAGTGGATGATGACCGGCCTGGTCAGCATCCTGATCATTTTCATGGGTTTTATCGTCTGGGATCTGGCGAAGAAGTCCAAGGCCGGGCGCTTTGGCTCGTTCATTCTGTTCTTCGTGCTGGGCCTGGGCGTGGCCGCGTTCATCATCAAGAGTGTGGTGATCGGCCTGATCGAATCCGGCGCTTTATAAGCGCGCCGGCACTTCCTTCCACTGGCCCTGATCGAGGCCTTCGATCGTCCAGTCACCAATCCTTACCCGCACCAGTCGCAATGTCGGCAGGCCTACCGCCGCGGTCATGCGCCGTACCTGACGGTTGCGCCCTTCGCGAATCACCAGTTCCAGCCATGACGTCGGTATGGTCGCGCGAAAGCGCACCGGTGGATTGCGCGGCCACAGCTCAGGTTCATCCAGCTGCCGCGCTTCGGCGGGCAAGGTCATGCCGTCGTTCAACTCAACGCCATCACGCAGACGCTGCAACTGCTCGGCCGTCGGCACGCCTTCGACCTGCACCCAATAGGTCTTCGCCAGTTTGTGTTTCGGATCGGCGATACGTGCCTGCAACTGCCCGTCGTTGGTCAGCAGCAACAAGCCTTCACTGTCGCGATCAAGGCGTCCGGCCGGGTAGATACCGGGCACATCGATGTAATCCTTGAGTGTCGCCCGCCCTTCTCCGTCGCTGAATTGCGTCAGCACATCGAACGGTTTGTTGAACAGGATCAGTTTCGGCTCGGCCGGTGGAGCCTTGGCAACACGGCGCGGAGAAGAGGACTGAGGCTTCACGCCGGGGCGGCGGGAAGGTGGACGCGGGGGACGGGACATAGGGAGAGAAAACATTTAGCGATCAGGGCTGCTAATGCTAGTGCCCCGACCGCCAAATGACCACGACTAACCGTTAGCGGAACGGCGGTTCGTCGAAGCTGCGCAGTTTGCGCGAGTGCAGCGAGTTGAGTTCGGTGCGCAGCAGATCGACCGCTTCGATGCCAATCTTCAAGTGCTGGCTGACCGCGCGCTCATAGAAAGCGTTGGCCGAACCCGGCAGCTTGATTTCACTGTGCAGCGGTTTGTCCGAAACGCACAACAACGTGCCGTACGGCACCCGCAAGCGATAACCCTGGGCGGCAATCGTGCCGCTTTCCATGTCCACCGCGACGGCGCGGGACAGGTTGATCAACGGCCGTTCCTGCGCCCAACGCAGTTCCCAGTTACGGTCGTCGTAGGTCAGCACGGTGCCGGTGCGCAGGCGTTTTTTCAGGTCATCGCCCTTCTCGCCGGTGACGTTCGCCGCTGCCTGTTGCAGCGCCATTTGTACTTCGGCCAGCGCCGGGATCGGAATGTTCGGCGGCACCACGCGGTCGAGAATGCCGTCGCGACGCATGTAAGCGTGCGCCAACACATAGTCGCCGATGGTCTGCGACTGACGCAGGCCGCCGCAGTGACCAATCATCAACCAGCAATGCGGACGCAACACCGCCAAGTGGTCGGTGATGTTCTTGGCGTTGGACGGGCCGACGCCGATGTTGACCAGGGTCACGCCGTGGCCATCGCTGGCGATCAGGTGATAGGCCGGCATCTGGTAGCGGTGCCAGACCACACCGGCAGCAATCGCCGACGCTTCGCCGTGATCCATGCTCTTCTCGATGATCACGTTACCCGGCAACACCATGCGCACGAAACGCGGGTCACTGCGCAATTGCTCCAGACCATGGACGATGAACTGGTCGACATAGCGGTGATAGTTGGTCAGCAGAATCCACGGCTGCACATGGCGCCAGTCGCTGCCGGTGTAGTGCACCAAGCGACGCAGGGAGAAATCCACGCGCGCCGCATCGAACAAGGCCAGCGGCAGCGGATCGGTGTTTTCCCAGTCGTAGAGACCGTCGGCGATGCCATCGGTGGCAGCGGACAGGTCGGTACTCGGGAACACCCGCGCCAGCACGGCAGCGGTGACGCCGGAACCGGCGAGTTCATCGCCCTGCTCGACCACATACGGATACGGAATGTTCTGCTGGCTGACGCCGACTTCCACGGTCACGGTGAAGTCGTGCATCAACGGCACAAGTTGTTCGAGCAGGTATTTGCGGAATGCCGCCGGGTGGGTGACGGTGACGCTGTAAGTGCCCGGCAATTGCACTTTGGCGTAAGCACGGGTGGTCTGCGGGACTTCGCCCTGGCAGTGATAGGTCAGACGCAGTTCGGGATAACGAAACAGAGCACGCTGCGCCGCGTCGGGTTCGACGCGATCCTTGAGGTAACGCTTGAGCGCCGAGTTCAGCGCAGTGGTGGCCCGCTCATGCAGCTCGGCCAGACGATCCACGGCTTGTTCGGCGGTTTGAACAACAATAAACGCTTCGGTCACGATCAGCTTCCTGTGTTCTGACTTGCAGAGCTTCATCTTGCCTGCATCGTGGCGTCACGGGAACAGTGGCGTTGTGGGTGTAGCCAAATCTTCCCATCTATGGAGATCCCCTGTGGGAGCGAGCTTGCTCGCGAATACGGTTTGTCATTCAACATTGATGTCGACTGATGTACCGCTTTCGCGAGCAAGCTCGCTCCCACAGGGGTTTGTGGTGTTGGGGAGATTGAGATCAGAAACCTTGCGGGGTTGAGCGGGCGACGAGGGACTCGATGTCGAGGCCGCGTGGCAAGGCGCCGTAAACCCGACCAGCACCGCTCAGTCGGCTGGCAATAAAGGCATCGCTGACAGCTGAGTTCCCGGCCTCCAACAGAAGCTTGGCCTGCAAACCGAGCGCGATGTCTTCGGTCAGTTGCCGCGCCCGATACTGAATATCACTGGTGTCCTTGAACTGCGCCTGCAACTGCTGAATATGCGCGGCCAGTCGCTTGTCGCCATGGCCATCGCCCAGCTCACTGAACAACACGTCCAGCACACCCGGCTCTTTCGACAAGGCCCGCAGCACGTCCAGACACTGCACATTACCCGAGCCTTCCCACGTCGAATTCACCGGCGCCTCGCGGTACAGGCGCGGCAGAATACTGTCCTCGACATACCCGGCGCCGCCCATGCATTCCGCCGCTTCGTTGATCATCCCCGGTGCGCGCTTACAGATCCAATACTTGCCCACCGCCGTCACCAGCCGGGCAAATTGCGCTTCGTGGCGATCATCCAGATGATCCAGCGCCTTGCCCATGCGCAGGCTCAGGGCTAACGCGGCTTCGCTTTCCAGGGCCAGATCGGCCAGGACGTTTTGCATTAACGGCTGTTCGCTGAGCAGTTTGCCGCCGACCTTGCGGTGTGCGCAGTGATGACTGGCCTGGGTCAGCGCCTGACGCATCAACGCGCTGGAACCGACCATGCAATCGAAACGGGTCATGGCGACCATTTCGATGATGGTTGGCACCCCGCGCCCTTCCTCACCGACCATCCACGCCAGCGCGCCACGGAACTCCACTTCGCTGGAAGCATTGGACTGGTTGCCGAGCTTGTTTTTCAGACGCTGGATGTAGAACTGATTGCGCGTGTCGTCCGGGCGATGGCGTGGCAGCAGGAAGCAGCTCAAGCCCTTGTCGGTCTGCGCCAACGTGAGGAACGCATCGCACATCGGCGCCGAGCAGAACCACTTGTGCCCGACCAGTTCATAAGCCTGTCCGGGGCCGCTGGCGCCGACCGGATAAGCCTTGGTGGTGTTGGCGCGCACATCGGTGCCGCCCTGTTTCTCGGTCATGGCCATGCCGATGGTCACCCCGGCCTTGTGCGCCATGCCGACGTTGCGCGGGTCGTATTGGGTGGCGAGGACTTTCGGCAGCCACTGTTCAGCGATATTCGGCTGCAAGCGTAGCGCCGGCACACTGGCGAAGGTCATGGTCAACGGGCAACCGCTGCCTGCCTCGGCCTGACTGTGCAGGTAAGTCATCGAAGCGCGGGCGACATGGGCGCCGTCCTGCGGATGCGCCCACGGCAATGACGTCAGTCCATGCTCGATCGCCGTGCGCATCAGTTCGTGATAGGCCGGATGAAACTCCACCAGATCAATGCGATGGCCGTAGCGGTCGTGGCTGGCAAAAACCGGTTTGTTCTGGTTGGCGAGGAACCCCGCTTCCATCAACGGACCACCGGCGAGCGCGCCGTAGGCATCGATCCGCGATTCGGCCCAACCGGCACCAAAGCGCCGCGACCATTCCTGCAACGGCAGGTCGATACGGTACAGGTTGGTGCCATCCAGCGACGGTGGCTGGTTGGTGACTTCGTGGGTTTCGGCGAACTGATGCAGGTTCATGACGGGTTCCTTTGCTCAACCAAGGAACTCAGTTAAGCACCGCACCGCAACCGGTCAAAGTGTCATATCCGCCGAATTTGCGGCGCTTTTACCCCATCAACAGCACAGCACCCGCCGTACCAGTGCAGATTGCAGATCTTCGAATTTCACCGGTTTGTTCAGGTAATCGATCGCTGCACCGGTGGCGCAAAGCTCTCGATCAGCGTTCAACGCCAGCATGAACACTGGCAGGTTGGCGCATCCGGGCAACGCATGAATCTGGCAGCACAACGAAGCGCCTTCGTGGCTTGGCAACTGGCAATCGATCAATACTGCATCCACCGTTTCACGTTGCAGGCATTCGAGCGCCGCCGTGCCGTTGTCGGCAGTGCGCACGCGGAAGCCGAGCTTGAGCAACATGCCGCGCATCACCAGTTGATTGACGCTGTTATCGTCCACCAGCAACACCGTGCAGTCCTGCGGTGCGCGCACGAAATTGCGCGAAGGCGCCGGGATCGATGCGGGTTCAACCACCGGCAATTCGAACTCGACATCCAGCTGAAAGCGACTGCCACGCCCCGGTTCAGAGCGATGAGTGAGCTTGCCGCCAAGCAGCTCGACCAATTGTCGGCAGATCGCCAGACCGACGCCCAGCCCGCCGTATTCGCGGGTCATCGAACCGTCGAGCTGGAAGAAGCGCTGGTACATCGTCGCTTCGCCCAGATCAGTGAACCCGATGCCGGTGTCAATCACTGCAAACGACAGCGCCAGACGATGGCCCGTCGACGGTTTGCCAGTCACGCGCAGCGCCAACCCACCGACACGGGTGAACTTGATTGCGTTGTCGAGCAGGCATTCCAGGCATTGCGCGAGTTTGGCGCTGTCGCCGTGCAGGCGATCCGGCAGGGTCGGCAGCACCTCGACCTTGAAGTCCAGCGACTTGCTCGCCGCATTGCCGTCGAACTGCACGCGCAACGCCTCGACCACCGTGCGCAGGCTGAAGCTGCCCGGCGCGGCCTTGAGCTTGCCAGCCTGCAATTCAGTGAGGGTGAGGATGCCGTTGACCATGCGCATCATGTCCCGCGCAGAACCGGCGGCGGTTTGCTGATACTGCTCAAGCTCCGGGTCCATCTCGACCGTCTGCATCAGTTCCAGCGAACCGATCACCCCGTTCATCGGCGTGCGCAGTTCGTGGGTCAGGGTCGCCAAAAACTCATCTTTGAGCTTGTTGCTGTGGGCCAATTGCTGGTTGAGCACTTCGAGTTTCTGCCCGGCGTCGTACAGGGTCTGCGCCTGTTGCTCACGCATGGCGTTGATGCGGTCGGCCAGCGCCAGCGACAGCAGCGCCACTTCGATCGCCGAACCGATCTGGCTGGCGTACATGGTCAGGAACACGTTCGGCAGCAGGCCGAGCACCATCAGCGTGTTGACGATGCCGCCGAGCAGAAACGCCGACCAGGCGATGATGAAATAGCGCGCCACCCGCAAGCCGCGCCACCAGGCCAGAATCCCGGCGGCGAAAATCACGACGGTGAAGGTCAGTGCCAGCGTCGTTGCCAGGCGCAGGGCCAGGGCGTAACTGGTCATCAGCGACAAACCGATGACCACCGCGCTGAACGCGATCAATCCGATCAGCACACGATCAAGCCCACGGCTGTGGTTTTTGGTCTGCAAGAAGCTACGGGCGAACTGACTGCCGAACAGACCGGCGCAACCAATGAAGAACGGCGTCGCGGCGTTGGCCCACCACGGATTGTCCGGCCAGAAATACTCCACCGCCGCGCCGTTCACCGACAGCTGATAAAGGCCAAACGAGGCAATATAGAAGATGTAATAGAGGTAGCTGGTATCGCGCACGCTAAGGAAGATGAACAGGTTGTAAACCACCATCCCCAGCAGCACGCCATAAATGATGCCCAGCACATACAGGCGCACCGGTTGGTCTTCGAGGTACGCGGTGCTCGACCACAATGTGACGGGTGCCTGAATCGAGCCTTCGCTGGCCAGGCGCAGGTACACGGTCTGCTGTTGATCCGGTTTGAATGAAAGGTCGAACAAATAGTTGTTCTGGCGGATCTCGCGGCTGGCGAACGGCCAGGCATCGCCGGTTTGCCGAACGAGTCGGTAGTCGCCATTAGTGTCGGCTGTATAAAGGTCGAGATGGTCGAGCGGTGGATACGCCAGTTCCAGCAACCAGGTGCGCTGGGCAGCGGGATTGCTCGGACGATAATGCAGGTCGATCTTCAGCCAGAACGCCGAGCGTGAATAACCGGCATTGAGCGTGGCTTTATCGTGGGGTTTGAAATTGCCGGCGGCAGCTTGCGCACGAACATCGGCAATGCTCGCCTGACCGCTCGGGTCTTCGAACACTTGCAGCGACCGGCCCAGAGGGAGGCTCTGGGTAAATTCGTCGAATTCGACGGCGCTCGCCATGAGGGGCAAGCAGAACAGCAACATCAGCAGATAGCGCATTGAAGCCCCAGCGTGGCTCGTCCGGTTGTGTCAGGAAGCCCCCCCATTCCCTTTGAGTAGACGTAAAACCGGTATTACCTGTTATTGGTTTGGATCCAGACTAGCATAGCGGTTGATGGCCATTGAGCACCATTGAAATTTTTCCTACAAAGGCTCTAGAACGGGCGTTCCAGAGCAAAGCAGCGGGCTAGAGCTGTTGAGTTGGTCAGCTTGTGACAGAGCGGTCGGATTCTCCTGCCAGGTTATCGGCCCGGGACAACGGCACTGAACCCGAAAATCAGGTTTGGTGGTAAGCTCGCGCACCATGAATATCTACAGCTCCCGCCCCGTTGTCCTCTGTCTCTCCGGCCACGACCCAAGTGGTGGCGCCGGCTTGCAGGCAGATATCGAAGCCTTGCTCGCGCAGGGTTGCCATGCGGCTCCGGCCGTCACCGCCCTGACCGTGCAAGACACCGTCAACGTCACTGACTTCCGCGTCCTCGACCGTGAGTGGGTACTGGCTCAGGCCAATGCCGTGCTCAACGACTCCGAAGTCGCCGCCGTCAAACTGGGCATGCTCGGTTCGCTGGAAATGGTCGACACCGTTGTCGAACTGCTTTCGGCGCACCCGCACTTGCCGGTGGTCTGCGACCCGGTGCTGCGCGCCGGTGGCGGCGGACGTCTGGGCAAGGACGAGGTCGGCTATGCGATGCGCGAGCGTCTGCTGCCGCTGTCGATCATTGCCACCCCCAACCTTCCTGAAGCGCGCATCCTCGCCGAACTGCCCGAAGGCACCGCCGACGAATGCGCGGAAAAACTCCTGCCGTTCGTCAAAAACCTGCTGATCACTGGCGGCCACGGCGACGAAACTGAAATCCACAACCGCGTGTACAGCCGCGACGGTCTGCGTGAAACCTTTATCTGCCAGCGTCTGCCGGGCAGCTACCACGGCTCCGGTTGCACACTGGCCAGTGCTTTGGCCGGTCGCCTGGCTCAAGGCGAACACCTCGCCAGCGCCGTGCG
This sequence comes from Pseudomonas sp. AIG, assembly GCF_977020205.1. Taxonomy (NCBI): domain Bacteria; kingdom Pseudomonadati; phylum Pseudomonadota; class Gammaproteobacteria; order Pseudomonadales; family Pseudomonadaceae; genus Pseudomonas; species Pseudomonas sp. AIG. The sequence continues at coordinate 25,623 of NZ_CDROCK010000011.1, forward strand.
CAGTGCATTGGATTACACCTGGCGCACCCTGCGCGACGCCGAACAACTGGGCAAAGGCCAGTTCGTTCCACGTCGCCTGCCGCTGGATTTCTGCTCGTAACGTCGTGAGGTCTGCCCGATGAAACTACGTGGCCTGTATGCCATTACCGACAGCGAATTGCTGGCGGGCAAGTTTCTGTCTTACGTGGAGGCGGCGCTGGAAGGCGGCGTCACCCTGCTGCAATACCGCGACAAGAGCAGCGACGAGGCGCGCCGTCTGCGTGAGGCCGAAGCGCTGCGCGATTTGTGCGAGCGCTACAAGACGCAGCTGATCATCAACGATGATGCCGAACTGGCCGCGCGCCTCAACGTCGGCGTGCACCTCGGTCAGACCGACGGCCCGCTGTCGCCGACCCGCGCGCTGCTCGGTTCGAAAGCGATCATCGGTTCGACCTGCCACGCGCAAATCGCGCTGGCCGAACAAGCGGCCAAAGAAGGCGCGAGCTATGTCGCCTTCGGTCGCTTCTTCAATTCCAACACCAAACCCGGCGCGCCGACCTGCAGCCTCGATCTGCTCGACGAAGCCAAACGCACGCTGCACCTGCCGGTCTGCGCGATTGGCGGCATCACCCTCGACAACGCCGCGCCGCTGGTGGCCCATGGGGTCGACCTGCTCGCTGTGGTCCACGGTCTATTTGGTGCCGAGAGCACCGCCGAAGTGACCCGCCGCGCCCGCGCGTTCAATGAATTACTGAAAGTCTGATTTGAGAGCCCGATCATGTCTCGTTCCGAAACCCTGTTTGCCAACGCCCAGAAACACATTCCCGGTGGCGTGAACTCGCCAGTCCGCGCATTCAAGAGCGTTGGCGGCACCCCGCTGTTCTTCAAACACGCTGAAGGCGCTTACGTGACCGACGAAGACGACAAGCGTTATGTCGATTACGTTGGTTCGTGGGGTCCGATGATCCTCGGCCACAGCCACCCGGACGTGCTCGACGCAGTGCGCAATCAACTGCAACATGGCTTGTCGTACGGCGCGCCGACCGCGATGGAAACCGAGATGGCCGATCTGGTCTGCTCGCTGGTGCCGTCGATGGACATGGTGCGCATGGTCAGCTCCGGTACTGAAGCGACCATGAGCGCGATCCGTCTGGCCCGTGGTTACACCGGCCGCGACAGCATCATCAAGTTCGAAGGCTGCTACCACGGTCACTCCGACAGCCTGCTGGTCAAGGCCGGTTCCGGCGCACTGACCCAGGGCGTACCGAGCTCGGCCGGCGTACCGGCGGCGTTCGCCAAACACACCCTGACCCTGCCGTTCAACGACATCGACGCGGTTGAAAAGATGCTCGCTGAAGTCGGCGAGGAAGTGGCGTGCATCATCGTTGAGCCGGTGGCCGGCAACATGAACTGCGTACCTCCGGCGCCGGGCTTCCTCGAAGGCCTGCGCTCGCTGTGCGACAAGCATGGCGTGGTGCTGATTTTCGACGAAGTGATGACCGGTTTCCGCGTCGCTCTCGGCGGCGCCCAGGCGTACTACGGGGTCAACCCTGACCTGACCACCTTCGGCAAGATCATCGGCGGCGGCATGCCGGTCGGCTGCTTCGGCGGCAAGCGCGAAATCATGCAGCGCATCGCGCCGCTGGGTCCGGTGTACCAGGCCGGCACGCTGTCGGGTAATCCGCTGGCCATGGCCGCCGGTTTGACCACCCTGCGTCTGATCAGCCGTCCGGGGTTCCACGCCGAGCTGACCGACTACACCACGCGTTTGCTCGACGGCCTGCAACAACGCGCTGATGCGGCTGGTATTCCGTTCGTGACCACTCAGGCGGGCGGCATGTTCGGCCTGTACTTCAGCGGCGCCGACGACATCGTCACTTTTGAAGACGTGATGGCCAGCGACGCTGCGCTGTTCGGGCGCTTCTTCCACCTGATGCTGGAAGGTGGTGTGTACCTGGCACCGAGCGCCTTCGAAGCCGGTTTCACCTCGATCGCTCACGGCGAAGCCGAGTTGAAACTGACGCTGGATGCCGCCGAGCGCGCCTTCGCTGCACTGAAATAATTGCGCCACCGCTGACGTTGGCTATCGCCAGCGTCAGCTTTCACCTACATCCAAGCCGTTTTTCCGACGCTCCTGCCAAGAATCCCCGATAAAGTGGACGATATATTCCCCGCGCAGCAGAAAAACGAGTAAAGACTTTGTAAGGTTGGCCCTGCTTATTTCATAATGCGCGCTTATTGGATCCCTCGATGGGTCCGCGTGCCCTTCAGAGGTAAGTCGATTCCCATGAACCGCACCGGCCGCACCCTTGCCTTGGGCTGCCTGTTGCTCCTTCAGCCCCTGCTCGCGCATGCACAAGCAGGCGGCAACTCGTTGTTGATCCCGGCGATGGGTCGTTGCACCCTCAATACTCAGCCGCAAGACGTCACGCAGGCACTGGCCGCCTGCCAGAAAGCGGCGGACGAAGGGGATGCGCAAGCGCAATACGAGTTGGGTGAGTTCTACTATGACGGCAAGAATGCGCCGCGCGACCTCAATCAAGCCCTGAGCTATTTCGAAAAGGCCTCGCTGCAAGGCCACGCTCAGGCACAGTTCAAACTCGGCACGATGTTCTTCCACGGTGAAGGCGTGCAGGCCAATAACATTCAGGCGTATATCGTGCTGAAGATGGCCGCGGTCAACGGCGCCGAAGATGCGCTGGATACGGCCGACGAAGTCTCTGAAAAAATGTCCCGCGAAGATCTCGAAACCGCCACCCAGGTACTCGGGCAAATTTTCCGTAAATACCTGATGGAACTGCAGAGCGCCGATGGGCGTACGCCGTTTTCGCCCCTACCCTGATCAGCGATAGTTCCCACGCTCTGCGTGGGAATTCATCCCGTGACGCTCCGCGTCACCGACGCAGAGCGTCGAGGGCGGCATTCCCACGCAGAGCGTGGGAACGATCATCCCCTCCCATCTAAAATCGCGGGCTTACTTCTCAGGCATCGGCATCGGGAACGGCATCACATTGCCGACCGCGCCGCGGGCTTCGCTGATTTTCGGGGTACCCAGACGTTCCACTTCGTCGATGCGCACAATCGAATGCATCGGCACAAAGCTGCGCACCACGCCTTCGAACTGCGCCTTGAGCTTTTCTTCGCTCGGGTCGACGACCACTTGCGTGCGCTCGCCAAAGACGAACTCTTCCACTTCCAGAAAACCCCACAGATCACTTTGATAGATCTGCTTGGCGTACATTTCGAACACCTGGCCCTGGTTGAGGAAAATCACCTTATAGATTGGAGCTTCGCGTTTGGTCATGGCGGGGGGATAACATCGGGGATAAAAATGAGGGCGCAAACTATAGCATAGCCACTGGACGCGCAGCGGTAGGAACCTGAGGGCTTGTTCCCTATAATGCCGGGTTCTTTGAATCACGTGACGACACTAATCCATGGCCAAGAAGCTTTACATCGAAACCCACGGTTGCCAGATGAACGAGTACGACAGCTCGCGCATGGTCGATCTGCTGGGTGAACATCAGGCCCTGGAAGTCACCGCGCGCGCGGAAGACGCCGACGTTATTCTGCTCAACACCTGCTCGATCCGCGAGCGCGCACAAGATCGCGTGTACTCGCAGCTCGGCCGCTGGCGCGAACTGAAACTGGCCAACCCGGACATGGTGATCGCCGTCGGCGGTTGCGTGGCCAGCCAGGAAGGCGCGGCGATCCGCGATCGCGCGCCGTACGTTGATGTGGTGTTCGGCCCACAGACCCTGCACCGCCTGCCGGAAATGATCGACGCCGCGCGCATCACCAAACTGCCGCAAGTCGACGTGTCGTTCCCGGAAATCGAAAAATTCGACCACTTGCCCGAGCCGCGCATCGATGGCCCGAGCGCTTACGTGTCGGTGATGGAAGGCTGCAGCAAGTACTGCACGTTCTGTGTGGTGCCGTACACCCGTGGGGAAGAAGTCAGCCGGCCGTTCGACGATGTCATCGCCGAAGTCATCCACCTCGCCGAAAACGGCGTGCGTGAAGTGACCCTGCTCGGGCAGAACGTCAATGGCTACCGCGGCACCACCCATGACGGTCGCTTGGCGGATCTTGCCGAGCTGATCCGCGTAGTCGCCGCGATCGATGGCATCGACCGCATTCGCTACACCACTTCGCACCCGCTGGAGTTCTCCGACAGCCTGATCCAGGCCCACGCCGACGTCCCGGAACTGGTCAAGCACCTGCACCTGCCGGTGCAGTCGGGCTCCGATCGGATTCTCGCGGCGATGAAGCGCAACCACACGGCGCTTGAGTACAAATCCAAGCTGCGCAAATTGCGCGCCGCGGTGCCGGGAATCTGCATCAGTTCGGACTTCATCGTCGGCTTCCCTGGCGAGACCGAGAAAGATTTCGAACAGACCATGAAGCTGATTGCCGACGTCGGTTTCGACTTTTCCTACTCGTTCGTTTACAGCCAGCGCCCGGGCACTCCGGCTGCCGATCTGGCGGATGACACGCCGGAGGAGTTGAAGAAAGAACGCTTGAACGCGCTGCAGCACCGTCTGAATCAGCAAGGTTTCGAGATCAGCCGACAAATGGTCGGTTCGATCCAGCGCATTCTGGTCACCGATTACTCGAAAAAAGACCCGGGCGAGCTGCAAGGGCGCACCGAGAATAATCGAATCGTCAACTTCCGCTGCGACAATCCAACCCTGATCGGCCAGTTCGCCGACGTTCACATCGACGCGGCACAACCGCACTCGCTGCGCGGCTCGCTGATCCAATAATCAACACAGGGCGCTGTGGGAACGAGCCTGCTCGCGAAGGCGGCGACACATTCAACAACAATGTGTCTGACACACCGCTTTCGCGAGCAGGCTCGCTCCCACAGGAACAGCGATGATTTAAGAGCTTTCGCACCCACGCCTCTGGCGTTATCCTTGATTTCATCTTAATTGCCCCAGGGCGGCTAAATACGACCTTGAACGCACCCATAGAACCACATCGTTTTATCCTCGAGCCCTTTGAGGCTCGCCGCTTCGCCAATCTGTGCGGGCAATTCGACGAGCATTTGCGCTTGATCGAACAGCGCCTGACCATCGAGATCCGCAACCGCGGAAACCAGTTCGAGCTGATCGGCGACCCCAAGCACACCACGTCTGCGGAAAATCTGATTCGTCGCCTGTACCGGGAAACCAAAGGTTCAGAGCTGTCGCCAGATACGGTGCACCTGTTCCTGCAGGAATCGTCCGTCGTCGAGCTGGACAATCACGCCCCCGCCGAAGCGTCCGTTGCCCTGCGTACCAAGAAAGGCATGATTCGCCCGCGCGGCTTGAATCAACTGCGCTATGTGAAGGAAATCCTCGGCAACGACATCAACTTCGGGATTGGTCCGGCCGGCACCGGCAAGACCTATCTGGCCGTGGCCTGCGCTGTCGATGCACTCGAGCGCGAGCAGATCCGCCGCATCCTGCTGGTGCGTCCGGCAGTCGAAGCGGGTGAAAAACTCGGCTTCCTGCCCGGCGACCTGTCGCAGAAGATCGACCCGTACCTGCGCCCGCTCTACGACGCGCTCTACGAGATGCTCGGCTTTGAATACGTGGCCAAGCTGATCGAACGTCAGGTGATCGAAGTTGCGCCGCTGGCCTACATGCGCGGCCGCACGCTGAACAACAGCTTCATCATCCTCGACGAAAGCCAGAACACCACCGTCGAACAGATGAAGATGTTCCTCACCCGGATCGGCTTCGGCTCAACAGCGGTTATCACCGGTGATATCACCCAGGTCGACCTGCCGAAAGGCACCAAATCGGGTCTGCACCATGTGATCGAAGTGCTCAAGGACGTGCCGGGCATCAGCTTCACGCACTTCCAGCCCAAAGACGTCGTGCGCCATCCTTTGGTACAGCGGATCGTCGAAGCCTACGAGCGCTTCGAAAACCGTGACGAAGCCCCCAAGGACACCTCGCGAAATGCTTGAGCTAGACCTGCAAATCGCGACTGACGCGAACGCGCCGAGTGAAGCCGACTTCCGCCGGTGGTGCGAACTGGCCCTGCGCCAACGCACCGCCGACTCGGAAATGACCATTCGTCTGGTCGACGAGGAAGAAGGCCGCGAGCTCAACCACACCTGGCGCCAAAAGGATTACGCGACCAACGTCCTGTCGTTCCCTGCTGACGTGCCCGACGAGTTTCTCGACATCCCGTTGCTCGGCGATCTGGTGATCTGCGTGGCCGTGGTCGAGCGCGAAGCCGCCGAACAAGGCAAGGAACTAAAGGCCCACTGGGCACATCTGGTCATTCACGGCTGCTTGCATCTGCTTGGTTACGACCATATAGATGATGAAGAAGCCGAAGAAATGGAAGCACTGGAACGCGAGTTGCTTGCTGAATTGGGCTATCCCGATCCGTACGCGGACGACGAAACCGAAACATCCCCTATCGTTACAACAAAGGATTCAGAGTAATCGCTATGAGCGAAGATCGATCGAGCAACGGGCAGAAGTCATGGCTGGGTAAACTGACCCAGGCTTTTGCCCACGAGCCGAAGAACCGTCAGGAGCTCCTCGAGCTGCTGCGTGATGCACATCAGAACAAACTGCTGGACAGCGAAGCGCTGGCCATCGTTGAAGGCGCCATTCAGGTGGCTGACCTGCAAGTACGCGACATCATGGTGCCGCGCTCGCAGATGATCAGCATCAAGGCGACCCAGACACCCCGTGAATTCCTCCCGGCCGTGGTCGACTCGGCTCACTCGCGCTATCCGGTCATCGGCGAAAGCCATGACGACGTGATGGGCGTGCTGTTGGCCAAGGACCTGCTGCCGCTGATCCTCAAGGAGAACGGCGACAGCTTCAACATCAAGGATCTGCTGCGCCCGGCCACGTTCGTGCCGGAGTCCAAGCGCCTGAACGTGTTGCTGCGTGAGTTCCGCGCCAACCACAACCACATGGCCATCGTCATCGACGAATACGGCGGTGTGGCCGGTCTGGTAACGATTGAAGACGTGCTGGAACAGATCGTCGGCGACATCGAAGACGAGCACGACGTCGAAGAAGACAGCTACATCAAGCCGCTGCCCAGTGGCGATTTCCTGATCAAGGCGCTGACGCCGATCGAGAACTTCAACGAATTCTTCGACAGCGAGTTCTCTGACGACGAGTTCGACACCGTCGGCGGTCTGGTGATGAGCGCGTTCGGGCACTTGCCAAAACGCAACGAAATCACTGAAATCGGCGCCTATCGTTTCCGCATCCTGAACGCCGACAGTCGTCGGATTCACTTGCTGCGACTGACGCCCATTGCTCGTTAATTCTAAGGACTGAAATGCGCTGGACAACCCGCCCCGGCTGGCCCGGTAACCTGCTGGCCGTGGCGGCCGGTGCAATCACCACCTTCGCCCTGGCACCTTTCAACATCTGGCCGCTGGCTTTGCTGGCGGTCGGCTTGTTCTATGCCGGTTTGCGCGAGCTGAGCCCGCGTCAGGCACTGGGCCGTGGCTGGTGCTTCGGTTTCGGCCTGTTCGGCGCCGGCACCAGCTGGATCTACTACAGCATCCACCATTTCGGCGGCGCTTCGGTGCTGCTGGCCGGGTTCCTGATGCTGCTGTTCACCGCCGCGATTGCCTGGTTCTTTGCCCTGCCCGCCTGGCTGTGGGCGCGCTGGTTGCGCCGTAACGAAGCACCGGTGGCCGATGCCTTGGCGTTCGCCGCGCTGTGGGTTGGCCAGGAAGCGTTTCGCGGCTGGTTCCTCACCGGTTTCCCGTGGCTGTATTCCGGTTACAGCCAACTCGACGGGCCATTGGCCGGACTCGCGCCAGTCGGCGGGATGTGGCTGGTATCGTTCGTTCTGGCACTCACAGCGGCGCTGATCTACAACGCCCCGCGTCTGCTGCAAACCGGCCGTAAAGCTTTTGTCGTTGCCGGTCTGCTGCTGCTCGTCGGGCCTTGGGTGGGCGGTATTGCGCTCAAGGGCCACGCCTGGACCAGCCCGTCCGGCGCGCCTCTGAGCGTTGCCGCGATTCAGGGCAACGTCGCGCAAAGCATGAAATGGGACCCAGCGGAACTCAACGCGCAGTTGGCGCTTTACCGCGATCTGAGCTTCCGTTCGAAACCGGTGGACCTGCTGATCTGGCCGGAAACCGCCGTGCCGGTATTGAAGGAGTCCGCTGAGGGCTACCTGAACATGATGGGCACTTTCGCCGCCGAGCGTAAATCAGCGCTGATCACCGGCGTACCGATCCGCGAAACGGTTCGTCACGAAAAACGTTTCTTCAACGGCATCACCGTGGTCGGTGAAGGCGATGGCACTTACCTGAAACAGAAACTGGTGCCATTCGGCGAATACGTACCGTTGCAGGATGTATTGCGCGGACTGATCGCTTTCTTCGACCTGCCGATGTCCGACTTCGCCCGCGGCCCGGCGGATCAGGCACTGTTGCAGGCCAAGGGTTATCAGATCGCACCGTTTATCTGCTACGAGGTGGTGTATCCGGAATTCGCCGCAGGCCTGTCGGCGCGCAGCGATCTGTTGCTGACGATCAGCAACGACACCTGGTTCGGCACTTCGATTGGCCCTCTGCAACATTTGCAGATGGCGCAGATGCGTGCGCTTGAAGCGGGACGCTGGATGATCCGCGCGACCAACAATGGCGTGACCGGTCTGATCAACCCGTTCGGGCAGATCACCGAGCAGATTCCGCAGTTTGAACAGGGCATTCTCTACGGCGAAGTGGTGCCGATGCACAACCTGACACCGTACCTGCAATGGCGCTCGTGGCCGCTGATGATTGTCTGCTTGCTGCTGTTCGGGTGGGCACTGATGGCGAGCCGGATGTCGAAAACCCTTTAAAGCCTCCGACAATGATCGTTCCCACGCTCCGCGTGGGAATGCCGCCGGGGACGCTCCGCGTTCCGCTTCGGATGTGGCGCAGAGCGCCACGGGATGCATTCCCACGCAGAGCGTGGGAACGATCAATCACCGCGGTAAAACAGTGAATACCCCACCTGCCCCACCGCTTCATTCAACAACTGCCCGCTCTGCCAGATCGACTTGAACTCCGGCAACCAGCCACCAAACGGTCGGGCGTTATCGGTGCCCAAAAAGCCTACCGGCGCCGGCACCACTTCAAATCCTGCCTGTTGAAAACTCCACACCGAGCGCGGCATATGCCAGGCCTGCGTCACCACGAGCACGCGTTTGATCCCCTGCGGCAGTAAGATATCGGCGCTGAGCTTGGCGTTTTCCCACGTGGTGCGGCTTTCACCCTCCTGCCAACGCACGGTCACACCGAAGTCATCACGCAATGAATCCGCCATCAACTTCGCCTCGGTCGGCGGCGTACCGTAATGCAAGCCACCCGTGGTCAGAATCGGCAGGCCCGACGCCTTGGCCAGGCGCGCCGCATAACGCTGGCGCTCAAGCCCCACGCCAGTCGGCTGATCCTCACCCCACGCCAGATCACCACGCTCGCGCCCGGAACCCAGCACCACAATGGCATCGGCCCGCTGCGCCAACGTCGCCCACTCTTCACGGGCCAACGGCGGCTCGCGCTCCAGCGCTTTGGCGCCCCACTGCACCACGACGGGCAGGCTCATCAGCCACAATCCGCCAAAGCCAAGGGCAAAACACACGCCAGCCAGGCGCGGCCGAGAGCGGCGCAACCACCACGCAGCGAGCAACAACAGCAAAAGAATGCCGGGCGGCAATAAAAGTTGTTTGATGAAATAACGAAAGGGCATCGAGCATCTCCAGAGATGCCCGAAGCCTAAGAGTGTTAATAAAGCGTTACAACCAATAGGTGGGATCCTGTAGAAAAAGATCCGGTTCTTGACCTGCCATGCGCTTACTTGGCCTGCACAGAGCGAACCTTGACGGTGTCTCTGCCGGGCGCCTTGTCCTTGAGCCAGATGACCTTGGCCGAATGTGCTGCATCGAGCTGCTTCACTGCCTGTGACAAGCATCCGTGCGTTTCACGTTCACTGCGATCCAGATAGGCCTTGACCAGTTTGAACTCGGCGGGGCTCAAGCCACGCAATTCCAGTTCCAGGGGGCGCTCGTCGCGCAGCCGGTCAGCGGTTTTTACAGCGTCCAGGGCCATACCCAGACGATCGATCAACCTCTCGTACAACTCGGGTTTCGTCACGTTTTTTTGCCGTTGCTCCACCATCCCTCACCTCATTGAAGATAAGACTCACTCCCCAGTTAGAGCTTAGCTTCGCTGCACAAACCGGCTGCGCGCCGCGACCAACGGCCCCCGGCGCATGTGTTGCGGCGCATGTAGCTGTAATCAGGGTTTCCCTAGGCCAAGCGCGGTCATGTATGCTACGGCGCTTCCTGTAATTCCACTTCCAGCTCGTCCGGGCCAACCCCGGAACCTGCGTTGAAGAGGATTAGGCCACCCCTATCCAGTACAAAAGTAGCCATGCACGAACAATATCAGCCCCGTGAAATCGAAGCCGCCGCCCAGTCGTTCTGGGACGAGCAAAAGTCCTTTGAAGTCAGTGAACAGCCAGGCAAGGAAACCTACTACTGCCTGTCGATGTTCCCTTACCCCAGCGGCAAGCTACACATGGGGCACGTGCGCAACTACACCATCGGCGACGTGATTTCCCGCTACCAGCGCATGCTCGGCAAGAATGTTCTGCAACCGATGGGTTGGGACGCGTTCGGCATGCCGGCGGAAAACGCCGCGATGAAGAACAACGTCGCCCCGGCCAAGTGGACCTACGAAAACATCGCCTACATGAAGACCCAGCTGCGCAGCCTGGGCCTGGCGGTCGACTGGTCGCGCGAAGTCACTACCTGCAAGCCGGATTACTATCGCTGGGAACAATGGCTGTTCACTCGCCTGTTCGAAAAAGGCGTGATTTACCGTAAAAACGGCACCGTGAACTGGGACCCGATCGATCAGACCGTTCTCGCCAACGAACAGGTGATCGATGGTCGCGGCTGGCGTTCCGGCGCGCTGATCGAAAAGCGCGAAATCCCGATGTACTACTTCAAGATCACCGCCTACGCGGATGAACTGCTGGAGAGCCTCGACGAACTGACTGGCTGGCCTGAACAGGTCAAGACCATGCAGCGCAACTGGATCGGCAAATCCCGCGGCATGGAAGTGCAGTTCCCGTACAACGTCGACTCGATCGGCGAAGCCGGCACTCTGAAAGTCTTCACTACCCGTCCGGACACCCTGATGGGCGCAACCTATGTCGCCGTGGCTGCCGAGCACCCGCTGGCCACGCTGGCCGCGAAAAACAACCCTGAGCTGCAAGCGTTCATCGCTGAATGCAAGGGCGGCAGCGTCGCTGAAGCCGACGTCGCCACGCAGGAAAAGAAAGGCCTGCCGACCGGCCTGTTCGTCGAGCACCCGCTGACTGGCGAAAAACTGCCGGTGTGGGTCGCCAACTACGTACTGATGCACTACGGCGACGGCGCTGTGATGGCGGTACCGGCGCACGACGAGCGCGATTTCGAATTCGCTCACAAATACGACCTGCCGGTTAAATCGGTCGTGCGCACCAGCTCTGGAGACAGCAACCCGGCCCCGTGGCAAGACGCCTACGGCGAGCACGGCACGCTGATCAACTCCGGCGAGTTCGACGGTCTCGACTTCGCCGGCGCGTTCGACGCCATGGAAGTTGCGCTGATCAAAAAAGAACTGGGCGCCTCGCGTACCCAGTTCCGCCTGCGCGACTGGGGCATCAGCCGTCAGCGCTATTGGGGCTGCCCGATCCCGATCATCCACTGCGACACTTGCGGTGACGTGCCGGTGCCGGAAGACCAACTGCCTGTGGTCCTGCCGGAAGACGTGGTGCCGGACGGCGCCGGTTCACCGCTGGCGCGCATGCCAGAGTTTTACGAGTGCAGCTGCCCGAAATGCGGCCAGCCTGCCAAGCGTGAAACCGACACCATGGACACCTTCGTCGAGTCGTCGTGGTACTACGCCCGTTACGCCTCGCCGCACTTTGAAGGCGGTCTGGTGGAAAAATCCGCAGCCGATCACTGGTTGCCGGTGGATCAGTACATCGGCGGTATCGAACACGCGATTCTGCACCTGCTCTACGCGCGCTTCTTCCACAAGCTGATGCGTGACGAAGGCCTGGTCAGCTCCAACGAGCCGTTCAAGAACCTGCTGACCCAAGGCATGGTCATCGCCGAGACTTACTACCGCCGCGAAGCCAATGGTGCTTACACCTGGTTCAACCCGGCGGACGTAGAACTCGAGCGCGACAGCAAAGCCAAGGTCATCAGCGCCAAACTGAAATCCGACGGTCTGCCGGTGGAAATCGGCGGCACCGAGAAGATGGCCAAGTCGAAAAACAACGGCGTTGATCCACAGTCGATGATCGACCAGTTCGGCGCCGATACTTGCCGCCTGTTCATGATGTTCGCCTCGCCGCCCGACATGAGCGCCGAATGGTCCGACTCCGGCGTTGAAGGTTCGCACCGTTTCCTCAAGCGCGTCTGGCGTCTGGCGCAAGCCCACGTGACACAGGGCTTGCCGGGCAAACTGGACATCGCCAGCCTGAACGACGAGCAGAAAGCCGTTCGCCGTTCGATCCACGTGGCCATCAAGCAAGCCAGCCACGACGTCGGCCAGAACCACAAATTCAACACCGCCATCGCTCAGGTGATGACGTTGATGAACGTGCTGGAAAAAGCCGCACAAGGCACCGAGCAGGATCGCGCACTGGTACACGAAGGTCTTGAAGCCGTGACGCTGTTGCTGGCACCGATCACCCCGCACATCAGCCACGACCTGTGGAATCAACTGGGTCACGCCAACGCGGTCATCGACGCCGGTTGGCCGGCCGTGGACGAAAGTGCACTGGTGCAGGACAGCCTGACCCTGGTTATTCAGGTCAACGGCAAACTGCGCGGCCAGATCGACATGCCAGCCAGCGCAACGCGTGAAGAAGTTGAAGCCGCAGCGCGCGCCAACGAAAACGTTCTGCGTTTCGTCGACGGCCTGACTATTCGTAAAGTGATCGTAGTGCCCGGGAAACTGGTCAATATCGTCGCCAGCTAATTGGATCGGACGTCAGGTTCGCCTGACGCCAAGTAAAACCTTTCGGGCCGCACCGTCGGCCCACGTGGTTTCAAGGGGAGCAACACAATGATCAAACGCAATCTGCTGGTGATGGGCCTCGCCGTTCTGTTGAGCGCCTGCGGTTTCCAGCTGCGCGGTACCGGCACCAACGAACTGTCGATCAAGGAACTCGACCTGAGCGCCCGTAACGCCTACGGCGAGACGGTCACGCAACTGCGTCAGGTGCTGGAGTCGAGCGGCGTCAAGGTTTACAGCGGTGCTCCGTACAAGCTGTACCTGGCTGACCAGCAGGAGAGCCAGCGCATCCTCAGCTACGCCGGTGCCGGTCGTACAGGCGAGTATCAGGTCAACACTGTTCTGAACTATGAGATCCGTGGCGACAAGAACCTGCAACTGCTCAGCGACAAACTTGAAGTTCAGAAAGTGTTCATTCACGACGGTAACAACCTCGTGGGCTCCGATCAGGAAGCCAACGACGCCCGTCGCGAAACCACTCGCGAACTGGTTCAGCGCATGATGCTGCGTCTGCAGCAACTGACGCCGGGCCAACTGCAACAACTGCAGCAAGCGGCCAATGATCGCGCCAAGGCAGAAGCCGATGCGCTGCAAGCGGCGCAAAAAGCTGAAGCGGAAACTCCGCGTCAGTCGCCGCTCGAAATACCGCAGCAGTAAGACGTTCGGGGCGCTCAGGCGCCCCGTTCGACCTTTCTTATGAAGCTCGCTCCCGCCCAACTCGGTAAACACCTGCAAGGTGCTCTGGCCCCGGTCTACATCATCAGCGGCGATGACCCGCTGCTGTGCCAGGAAGCCGCCGACGCCATCCGCAGTGCTGCGCGCCAGCAAGGTTTCGACGAACGCCAGGTCTTCGCCGCCGACGCCAATTTCGATTGGGGCACGTTGTTGCAGGCCGGCGCCAGCATGTCGTTGTTCTCGGAAAAACGCCTGCTGGAACTGCGCCTGCCTTCGGGCAAGCCCGGCGACAAGGGGGCTGCTGCATTTATCGAATACTGCTCGCGTCCGGCTGAAGACACCGTTCTGCTGATCAGCCTGCCCAAGCTCGATGGCAGTGCGCAGAAGACCAAGTGGGGCAAGGCGCTGGTCGAAGGTCAGCAAACCCAGTTCATCCAGATCTGGCCGGTGGATGCCAATCAGTTGCCGAGCTGGATTCGTCAGCGCCTGTCGCAGGCCGGTTTGTCGGCCAGCCAGGACGCCGTCGAATTGATTGCTGCACGCGTTGAGGGCAATTTGCTCGCCGCCGCGCAGGAAATCGAAAAGCTCAAGCTGATGGCCGAAGGTGGCCAGATCACCGTCGAAACCGTGCAGGCCGCCGTTGCGGACAGTGCCCGCTTCGATGTGTTTGGGTTGACGGATGCGGTGCTCAACGGCGAACCGGCCCATGCGTTGCGCATGCTGGAAGGCTTGCGTGGCGAGGGTGTCGAGCCACCGGTGATTCTCTGGGCGCTGGCGCGGGAGTTGCGTCTGCTGGCCAACATCTCGCTGCAGTACAGCCAGGGCACGCCGCTGGACAAGTGTTTCAGTCAAGCGAAGCCGCCGGTCTGGGACAAGCGCAAACCCTTGATGAGCAAGGCCCTGCAACGCTACTCCGCGCAACGCTGGGCGCAGTTGTTGCTCGAAGCTCAGCGTATCGATGCGCAGATCAAAGGTCAGGCGGCCGGTTCGCCGTGGATGAGCCTGAGCCGCTTGGCGCTGTTGATGTCTGGCCAGCGTCTGACACTCCCCGCCGAATAACCTGCTCTACCGCATAACGGCCATTCGCGAGCAAGCTCGCTCCCACATTTGGAATGCATTTCAATGTGGGAGCGAGCTTGCTCGCGAAAGCATCAGAACATTCCTACCTATCAGGGACTGGACAGACGCCCGACATCGGCAGATTATTTCCCCCGCAAAACCCACTCACTCGAGAGAACCCTCATGAGCAAAAAGCCATCGAAACATGGCCCCAACAAGGCCAAATCCATCGTCGCCCAGCCCCTGTTCCGCAGTCGCCAGGAACGACCAACCAAGGGTAAAGGCAGCTACCGCCGCGAAGCCTTCCAGTCTGACAGCTGGGAGGCTTCTTACTTTCTGGCTGCCTGAAGCGCAGTACCCCTCGGTCATGTTAAGGTCTGCACCTGATTCGTATCCCCTGGAACCGTGCATGCCCTTTAGTCTTTCCCGTCGTTGGCCTGTTCGCCAACTGATCGCTGCCTCCAGCTTCATTCTGCTTGTCGCCTGCGCGGAAAAACCGACCGCCGCCGACGCGCAACCCCTTCAAGCCGCGCCTGTCGCAACGGCCCCAGCGATTATCCCGCCGGTAGTGCCGTCCGCCGACCCGCTTGATCTTCAGCCGACCCAGACTTTTGCCGAATGGCAAGCGGGCTTTCGCAAAGATGCGCTGGCCGCCGGGATCAGCCCTGAGCTGTTCGATCGCGCCTTTGCCAATGTCAGCTTCGACGCCAGCGTGATTCGGGCCGACCGCAGTCAGCCGGAATTCTCCCGCCCGGTGTGGGAATACCTCGACGGCGCACTTTCGCCACTGCGCGTGCGCAAGGGCCAGGCACTGATCAGCCAGTACGCCGATATTCTGCAAAGCATCGAGCAACGTTATGGCGTTGACCGCCAGGCGCTGGTGTCGGTGTGGGGTATGGAAAGCAATTTCGGTCAGTTTCAGGGCAGCAAATCGGTGATCAATTCGCTGGCCACCCTCGCCTACGAAGGCCGTCGGCCGGGCTTTGCCCACGCGCAATTGATCGCTGCGCTGCAGATCCTGCAACAGGGTGACATCACGCCAGAGAAGATGCTCGGCTCGTGGGCTGGCGCCATGGGGCAGACCCAGTTCATTCCGACCACCTACAACACCCACGCTGTGGATTTTGACGGCGATGGCCGCCGCGATATCTGGGGTAGCCCAGCGGATGCACTGGCATCCACCGCGCATTACCTGCAAAGCTCTGGCTGGCAACGTGGCCAGCCGTGGGGGTTTGAAGTACAGCTGCCGAGCAGCTTCAACTACACGCTGGCTGATGGCGCGATTCGCAAGAGTGTCGCCGAATGGCGTCAGTTGGGCGTGACTCTGCCGAATGGCGGCCAAGTACCGGCGGGTTCCGAACAACTCTCCGCTGCGTTGCTGCTACCGGCGGGCTATCGTGGCCCGGCGTTCCTGATCCTCGACAACTTCCGCGCGATCCTCAAGTACAACAACTCTTCGTCGTATGCGCTGGCAGTGAGCCTGTTGTCCGAACGTTTCAGCGGTGGCGGCTTGATCAACGGCAGTTGGCCGAAAGATGACCTGCCGCTGAGCCGTACCGAGCGTATGGAATTGCAAACCCTGCTGACCGCGCGCAATTACGACGCCGGCACGGCGGACGGGATTATCGGCGCCAATACGCGTAAAGCGATTCGCAGTGCCCAGCAGTCGTTTGGCTGGCCGGCGGACGGGTATCCGACGCACCAGTTGCTGGAAAGCCTGCGGACTCAGTAGAACGATTGTCGTATGGCTGATATCGCTTTCGCGAGCAAGCTCGCTCCCACACTGGTTCTGTGAACGCCACAGATCAAATGTGGGAGCGAGCTTGCTCGCGAAGACTGACTACAGGCAGTAAACCTTCAGGCCTTGATCACGACATCCTGCTCCAGCATCAATTCCTGCTTCCCGGCATCCAGCCGCACCAGCGCGCCCATCGGCAGCGTCAGGTTCGGATCGCAATGCCCGCTACGCCACCCCGACAACACCGGAATCCGCAACGGCTCGAAAGTCTGCTTGAGCAAGCGGTTCAGCGCTGCGACATCCACGCCGGCAATATCCCCGACCAACACCCCACGCAACTTCGCCAACTTGCCAGCCAGACGCATCTGCGTCAGCAAGCGGTCGATGCGGTACAGCGGCTCGTTGATGTCCTCAATGAGCAGGATCACCCCTTCAACATCAATTTCATAAGGCGTGCCCAAGGTAGCGGCGATCATCGCCAGATTACCGCCGAGCAAGCGCCCGTGCGCGACACCAGGTTCGACGGTAGTCAACGGATAAGCCACCGGATGGCTAAACACACTTCCCGCCTTCAATTGCCCGCGCAGCATGGCAAAGAACGAAGTGACCGTCGGCGGCTCTTTGTCGCCCAACAGGTCAGCGTTGAGTAGCGGACCGTGAAAAGTCACGAATCCTGCGTATCGACTGATGGCCAGGTGCAGTGAGGTGATATCGCTGTAGCCGACGAAGGGCTTGGCGTTGCGGCTCAGCAGGTCATAGTCGATGCGATCCAGCAATCGCGGCGTACCGTAGCCGCCGCGCAGGCAAATGATCGCGTCGACCTCGGGATCAGCGAACGCCGCGTGCAGATCACGCAGGCGTACATCGTCACTGCCGGCCAGATAGCCGTCCTTTTCATAGACACCGGGAAACACCTTCAACCCATAACCCCGGGCGCGCATCCATTGCACTGCCTTATCGGTGTCCAGAGTTCCGGGGCCGGCAGGCGCAATGACGCCGATCAAACCTTCCGAGGGCAGTGCAGGCACGGCTCTGTGTGGGCAAAGAGTATGGGTCGGTCGAACGGTCATCCTTGGATCTCCCTGTGAGTCATGCACACACAGTAGTCAGGAACGGGGGCAAACAGAAGAGGGTCGGCCACGCCGCAGGTTGCGGGAAAAATCAGCAGCGAATGTAAGACGGGCAAAAAAATGCCCGCCGGGCGTTAAAACCTCGGCGGGCATTTTTTCATTCAGCGCCGGATCAGGAACCCAGCAGCTCCGCCTTGACCAGCTTGGCCTGCTCGTCCGCATGGTACGAAGAACGCACCAACGGGCCGGAAGCCACGTTCTTGAAGCCCATCTTGTAACCTTCTTCGGCGAACCAGGCGAAGGTGTCCGGGTGCACGAAGCGCTGCACCGGCAAGTGGCTGCGCGACGGTTGCAGGTACTGGCCGAGGGTCAGCATGTCGATGTCGTGTTCGCGCATGCGCTTCATGACTTCGATGACTTCTTCGTCGGTCTCGCCCAGACCCAGCATCAGGCCGGATTTGGTCGGGATGTGCGGCATCATCTGCTTGAAGCGTTGCAGCAGGGTCAGCGACCACTGGTAATCCGAACCCGGACGCGCAGCCTTGTACAGGCGCGGCACGGTTTCCAGGTTGTGGTTGAACACATCCGGCGGCTCGGCGGCGGTGATTTCCAGCGCGACGTCCATGCGGCCACGATAATCCGGAACCAGAGTCTCGAGTTGCACGTTCGGCGACAGCTTGCGGATTTCGCGGATGCAGTCGGCAAAGTGCTGGGCACCGCCGTCACGCAGGTCGTCGCGGTCAACCGAGGTGATCACCACGTACTTGAGCTTGAGGTCGGCGATGGCGATGGCCAGGCTTTCCGGCTCGTTGACGTCCAGTGGCTTCGGACGACCGTGGCCGACGTCGCAGAACGGGCAGCGACGGGTGCAGATGTCGCCCATGATCATGAAAGTCGCGGTGCCGCCGGAGAAGCACTCGCCGAGGTTCGGGCAGGACGCTTCTTCGCAAACGCTGTGCAGCTTGTGTTTGCGCAGCAGGCTCTTGATCCGGTCGACTTCCGGCGAAACCGGGATGCGCACACGAATCCAGTCAGGTTTCTTCGGCAGTTCGGTGGTCGGAATGATCTTTACCGGGATGCGTGCAACCTTCTCGGCGCCGCGCAGCTTGACGCCGGCTTCAACCTTGGGACGCGGGGCCGGGCGCTCGGTCACGTCGAGCGTCGGGATCATGGTTTGCACTGCATCAGTAGTCATATCAGTCGATTCCGCCCGTCAGGGTCGTCTGCTCAGCATAGTCGAGGTGTTTGACGAGCTGCGCGCGCAGCCGGGCACTTACCTCGGCAAATTCAATCGATCCTGCGTGTTCGCTCAGCTGGGTCATCGCCAGCCCGGCATAGCCGCAGGGATTAATCCGTCGAAACGGTTCCAGGTTCATATCCACGTTCAGGGCCAGGCCATGAAAGGAGCAACCGTGGCGAATCCGCAAACCCAGAGAAGCGATTTTCGCTCCGTCGACGTACACGCCGGGAGCATCTGGCTTGGCTGCAGCGGTTACGCCGTAGCTGGCCAGCAGTTCAATCAGGCAGAGCTCCATGCGGCTGACCAGATCACGCACGCCGAAACCCAGCTTGCGTACATCCAGCAGCAGATAGGCCACCAACTGGCCGGGGCCATGATAAGTCACCTGCCCGCCGCGATCGACCTGCACCACCGGGATATCCCCCGGCAGCAACAGGTGTTCGGCCTTGCCGGCCTGGCCCTGCGTAAACACCGGAGGGTGTTCGACGAGCCAGATTTCGTCGGCGGCATCGCTGCCGCGTTCGTTGGTAAACCGTTGCATGGCATGCCAGACCGGCTCGTACGCCATCTGGCCGAGCTCACGAAAGCCCAGCGTGCCCGGCATCACAACACCATGTGCACGAAGCCGGTCGCCCGCAGTTCGCTGTTGATGTTGTACAGCTGATCCTGATCGGTCGCGACGATGTGCAACTGAATCGTGGTGTATTTGCCGTTGGTGCTTTGACGCTCGTCGATGCGTTCATCATTGATGGTCGCGTGTTTCTTGACGATGTCGATGATCTTGTCTTTGTTGCCCACACCGGTATCGCTGATCACCTTAACGGGATAATCCGTGACAGGGAATTCGATCTTTGGCGCCTTTACTTCGGTATCGGTCATGGCGTAACGGCCTCTTGAGCGCAAGCCGTGATAACGCGCATGGCCCCGCACCGGATCGGGGCGGGGCCATGCAGGTCAACACAAATCAGTTGAACAAGCCGTAGAAGAATAGACGGATGCTATCCCACATGCGGCGGAAGATACCACCCTCCTCGACGCCATCCAGAGCGATCAGGTCAGCGCTGTGCACGACCTTGTCTTCCAGTTTGACTTCGACTTTACCGATCACGTCGCCCTTGGCGATTGGCGCGGTCAGTTGCGGGTTCATGGTCATGCTGGCAGCGAGCTTCTTCAGCTGGCCTTTTGGCAGGGTCATGGTCAGGTCTTCAGCCAGGCCGGCCTTGACTTGATTGGTGGTGCCTTTCCAGACCGGGGCCTGAGCCAGTTCGGTGCCCTTCTGATAGAAGGTCTGGGTTTCGAAGAAGCGGAAGCCGTAGGTCAGCAGCTTCTGGGTTTCAGCGGCGCGAGCCACTTCGCTGTTGGTGCCGAACACCACGGCGATCAGACGCTGGCCGTCACGTACAGCCGAAGACACCATGCAGTAGCCGGCTTCATCGGTGTGACCGGTTTTCAGACCGTCAACGGTCTTGTCGCGCCACAGCAGCAGGTTGCGGTTAGGCTGCTTGATGCCGTTCCAGAAGAACTCTTTCTGCGAGTAGATCGCGTAGTGAGCCGGGTCTTCGTGGATGATCGCACGGGCCAGGATCGCCATGTCGTGAGCCGACGAGTAGTGCTCAGGGTTTGGCAGACCGGTCGGGTTCATGAAGTGGGAATTGGTCATGCCCAGATCAGCCACAGTCTTGTTCATCAGGTCGGCGAACGCGTCTTCGCTGCCGGCGATGTGCTCGGACAGCGCCACGCTGGCGTCGTTGCCGGACTGGATGATGATGCCGTGCAGCAGGTCGCTGACAGTCACCTGCGAGCCGACCTTGATGAACATCCGCGAACCGCCGGTGCGCCAGGCGTTTTCGCTGACGGTCACCGGATCGTTTTCACCGATCTGGCCACGACGGATTTCCAGGGTCGCGATGTACGCGGTCATCAGCTTGGTCAGGCTGGCCGGTGGCAGACGCTGGTCGCCGTTGTTCTCGACCAGCACGTTGCCGCTGCTGGCATCCATCAGAACATAGGCTTTGGCAGCCAGTTGCGGTGGCGACGGCATCATCTCGGCCGCGAAGGCGGCTGGCGAGAGGAGCAGCGGGACTAGCAGACACAGGCGTTTGGCAAAGGTGGTGATGTTCATCCGTCTCTCGAAATCGCTAATGGAAACTGTCCTTGCGGACAAAATTTAATCAGATGACTTTCTAACGAGCCATCGCGTGTTCAGTTGCTCACTCCAGTCACCCTTGCCGGGCTTTTGTTCTTCGACGAGCCAACAACCTGGTTCACCCCCCAATACCGCAAGCGAACCGTCAATCAAGTTCTACGTATTACTCGGTGACCACACTTGGTGAACCAAGGTTGGCCAGGCGCACGCTGTTCTGCACCTGGGCAATTTCACCCGGCGAGCCGATCGGCCCCAGGCGAACCCGGTGCAGGGTCTGCTGATTGCGCACGATCGAGCTGATGAACACCGGAGCGCTCACCATCCCGCTGAGCTTCGACCTCAGGAGTTCTGCAGCGTCCGGGTTGGCGAACGCGCCCACCTGCAGATACTGGCCAGTTGCTGTTGCAGAAGCGTTTTTTTTTGCACTCATCGGCACGGGGACGGTGTCAGAGGCATGTTGCTGCGGTGGCGGCGTCCACTGCTCGACGGTGCCGGCCGAGGCCGTGATCACCGGCGCGCTGTTCTGCGCGACCTGCGGTTCGTTGAGCATCAGCGGTGCCGGACGCCCCTTGGCGGCCCAGTATTGCTGTGGATCGATGCCTTCAACCTTGACGCGCGCGGTGCCGGTTTCGGCGTAACCGAGTTTTTTCGCGGCGGCGTAGGACAAGTCGATGATGCGATCGGAATAGAACGGCCCACGGTCGTTGACGCGCAGGATCACCGTGCGGTTGTTGTCCAGGTTGGTCACCCGAACGTAACTTGGCAGTGGCAATGTCTTGTGGGCGGCACTCATGCCGTACAGGTCGTAGACCTCGCCGTTGGCGGTGTTCTGACCGTGAAACTTGGTGCCGTACCAGGACGCCGTGCCGGAAGCGACATAGGTCTTGGATTCCTGCAACGGGAAGTAGGTCTTGCCCAGTACGGTGTACGGGTTGGCCTTGTACGGACCGGTGTGCAGGGTTGGCGTGGCATCCGGGATGCGCGACACATCGACGTCCCACCAAGGGGCGCCGTCTTTGTGCGCGCGATTGATGTCCAGGCCCGGCTGCGCCCGCACGGCGGTATTGGTGGTTTTCTGAGTCGGCGAACGGCTGGTCGAACAACTGGCGACCAGCACCGCCAACGCAGCGAATGCCACCAGCTTCAGGGGTTTATTGTTAGGCAATGCCCGCATTACTTGACGCCCCGTGCTTGTACCAGCTGTTCAGACAGTTGATGTACGGCCATGGCGTACATCACGCTGCGGTTATAACGCGTGATCGCGTAGAAATTCTTCAGACCCATCCAGTATTCAGGGCCGTTCTCGCCTTCGAGGCGAAATGCAGTCACCGGCATATCATCGCGCAGCGCATCATGACTTGACCAGCCCAGCGCCCGCAACTCTCCAACGGTTTTCGTCGGCTCGATGCCGGTGGTCAGGCCTTCATCGACCTGCTCGCCACGGACATCGGCGCGGCTGACCACCGGCTCACCGGCGACCCAGCCGTGACGCTTGAAATAACTGGCGACGCTGCCGATCGCATCATCCGGGTTGTTCCAGATATTGATGTGGCCGTCACCGTCGAAATCCACCGCATACGCGCGAAAGCTGCTCGGCATGAACTGCGGCAGGCCCATGGCCCCGGCGTAAGAGCCTTTGAGGGTCAGTGGGTCGACCTGTTCTTCGCGCGCCAGCAACAGGAACTCACGCAGTTCCTTGCGGAAAAATTCGGCACGGGGAGGATAGTCGAAACCGAGCGTCGACAACGCATCGATCACCCGGTAATTGCCGGTATTACGTCCGAAAAAGGTTTCAACGCCGATGATCGACACGATGACTTGTGCCGGTACACCGTATTCCTGCTCAGCGCGGGCCAGCGTGGCCTCGTGTTGACGCCAGAAGTCCACACCGCGAGCGATGCGCGCGTCGGTGATGAACATCGGGCGATATTCTTTCCACTGTTTGACCCGCTCGGCAGGTTTTGAAATGGCGTCGAGAATCGCCTGTTTGCGTTGAGCCTCGCGGAACACCGCCATCAGTTGCTCACCGGCGAAACCATAGTCGCGGGTCATTTCACCGACGAACTCGGCCACCTGCGGCGAGCCTTCGTATTCGCCGGCCAGCGCTTCCTGCACGCTGCCCAGGAGGCCCATCAGGCCTACCAGCGGCGCGCATCGAGTCGCCCAGCCACGCATTACTTGCATTGAACTCTTCACCTTATTCAAACCTGTGCGATCCACTTGCGATGGGTATGGATCGACATCAAAACCCCAAACGCTGACAGCAGCGTCACCAGCGAAGTTCCTCCGTAGCTAATGAACGGCAACGGCACCCCTACGACCGGCAACAGGCCACTGACCATACCGATGTTGACGAAAACGTAAACAAAAAACGTCATGGTCAACGAACCGGCGAGCAATTTGCCAAACAACGTCTGTGCCTGAGCCGTGATCACCAGCCCCCGGCCGATCAACAACAGATAGATCAGCAGCAGCGCGCAAATGCCCACCAGGCCGAACTCTTCGCCGAGTACGGCAATGATGAAGTCAGTGTGGCTTTCCGGCAGGAAGTCCAGGTGCGACTGGGTGCCGAGCAGCCAGCCCTTGCCGAATACGCCGCCGGAACCGATCGCGGCTTTCGACTGAATGATGTTCCAGCCAGTGCCAAGCGGATCGCTTTCCGGGTCGAGAAAAGTCAGGATTCGCTGCTTCTGGTAGTCGTGCATGATGAAAAACCACATCGCCACCGACACCGGAATCGCCGCCGCCAGCACGCTGAGTATCCAGCGCCAGCGCAATCCGCCCATGAACAACACGAACGCACCGCCCGCCAGAATCAGCAGCGAAGTACCGAGGTCAGGCTGGCGCACGATCAACACAAACGGCACACCGATCAGCATCAGGCTGATGCCGACGTGTTTGAGCTGCGGCGGCAGTGTGCGTTTGGACAGATACCAGGCGATGGTCGCCGGCATCAGGATTTTCATGAATTCCGAAGGCTGGAAGCGGATCACCCCGGGGATGTTGATCCAGCGCGTCGCGCCCATGGCGTTGTGCCCCATGATGTCCACCACCATCAGCAGCACCACGCCGATCACATAGCCGAGCGGCACCCAACGGGCCATGAAACGCGGCTCGAACTGCGCGATAACGATCATCGACACCAGACCGATGCCGAACGAGGTGGCCTGTTTGGCCAACAGATCCCAGCTTTTGCCACTGGCCGAATACAGCACGAACAGGCTGCCGGCAGCGAGAATCAGCAACAGGATCAACAGCGGGCCATCGATATGCAGTCTTTGCAGCAACGTCGCACGGCGACGCATCACATCCTCGCTGGAGAGCATGCGATCAAAGTTATTCATCACGGGCCGTAGCCTCCGCACTGATTGGGCTGGCGTATTCGGCCTTCAAACGTCCGTCCTGATCGAGCAGCCAGGCGTCCATCACTTGGCGCACCACTGGCGCGGCAACGCCGGAGCCGGACTCACCGTTCTCGACCATCACCGATACGACGATGCGCGGGTCATCGGCCGGAGCGAAACCGACGAACAAGGCGTGGTCGCGGTGGCGCTCCTGAACCTTGGAGCGGTCGTACTTCTCGCCCTGCTTGATCGCCACGACCTGCGCCGTACCCGATTTGCCGGCGATACGATATTGCGCACCGATGGCCGCTTTGCGCGCGGTACCGCGAGCGCCGTGCATCACCTGCTGCATGCCGTGGTTGACCTTGGTCCAGTCCGACGGATCGCGCAGGACAATGTCCGGCATCGGATTCTCGTCCACCGGCTTCACCCCTTCGAGGGATTTGGCCAGGTGCGGACGATTCCAGACGCCTTTGTTGGCAACCAGCGCCGTGGCCTGGGCCAGCTGCAGCGGGGTCGATTGCATGTAGCCCTGGCCGATCCCGAGAATCAGGGTTTCGCCAGGGAACCACGCCTGTTTGCGCGTCGCCCGCTTCCACTCGCGGGACGGCATCAGGCCGGGGGATTCTTCGAACATGTCCAGCGAGACCTTCTGGCCGATGCCGAACTTGTTCATATACGTCGACAATCGATCAATGCCGAGCTTGTGCGCCAGGTCATAGAAGTAGGTGTCGTTGGAACGCATGATCGCCGTATCGAGGTCGACGAAACCGTCACCGGTGCGGTTCCAGTTACGGTATTTATGATCGTAGTTGGGCAGCATGTAGTAGCCAGGGTCGAACACCCGGCTCGATGCCGTCACTACGCCGGAATCAAGACCGGCAATCGCCACCGCCGGTTTGATCGTCGAGCCCGGCGGATAAAGACCGCGCAGCACACGATTGAACAGCGGTCGATCAATGGAATCCCGCAGCTCGGCATAAGCCTTGAAGCTGATGCCAGTGACGAACAGGTTCGGGTCGAAACTCGGCTGACTGACCATCGCCAGCACTTCACCGGTCTTCGGATCGAGCGCCACCACCGCGCCGCGACGGCCGCCCAACGCTGCCTCGGCCGCTTCCTGCAACTTGATGTCCAGGCTCAGAACGATGTCCTTGCCGGGAATCGGATCGGTGCGTTTGAGCACACGCAACACACGGCCACGGGCGTTGGTCTCGACTTCTTCGTAACCGACCTGACCGTGCAATTCCGGTTCGTAGAAACGCTCGATGCCGGTTTTGCCGATGTGATGGGTGCCGCTGTAGTTGACCGGATCGAGGCTCTTCAGCTCTTTCTCGTTGATCCGCCCCATGTACCCGACCGAGTGCGCAAAATGCGCGCCTTGCGGGTAGTGACGAACCAGTTGCGCGACCACTTCCACGCCGGGCAGGCGGAACTGGTTAACGGCGATGCGGGCGATCTGCTCTTCGCTCAGCTCGAACAGGATCGGCACCGGCTCGAACGGCCGACGCCCCTGGCGCATGCGCTTTTCGAAAATCACCCGGTCTTCGGGCGTCAGTTCCAGCACTTCGACGATGACGTCGAGCACTTGCTGCCAGTCGCCGGAGCGCTCGCGGGTCATGCTCAGGCTGAAGCTCGGACGGTTGTCCGCCACCACCACGCCATTACGGTCGAAAATCAGCCCGCGCGTCGGCGGAATCGGCTGTACGTGAACGCGATTGTTTTCCGAGAGCGTCGAGTGGTACTCGTACTGGATCACCTGCAAGTAATACAGCCGCGCGATCAGCACGCCGATCAACAGCATGATCGCAATGGCCCCGAACACGACGCGGCTACGCACCAGGCGTGCGTCCTTTTCGTGGTCCTTGATGCGGATCGGCTGAGACATGAGGGCTGGATTACTTGTGGTAAGGGTGACCGGACAACACGGTCCAGGCACGATACAACTGTTCGCCGATCAGGATCCGCACCAGCGGGTGCGGCAACGTCAGCGGCGACAACGACCAGCGCTGGTCGGCCCGGGCACAGACTTCCGGCGCCAGCCCTTCCGGGCCACCGACCATGAAGTTGACCGTGCGCGAATCCAGCCGCCAACGGTCGAGTTCGACCGCCAGCTGCTCGGTGCTCCAGGGTTTACCGTGGACTTCCAGCGTGACGATCCGCTCGTTCGGCCCGACCTTGGCCAGCATGGCTTCGCCTTCCTGGCGGATGAAACGGGCCACGTCGGCATTCTTGCCACGGGTATTGAGCGGTATTTCCACCAGTTCCAGCGCCAGCTCGGACGGAAGACGCTTGGCATATTCATGCCAGCCTTCTTCCACCCACTTGGGCATGCGTGAACCGACGGCGATCAGGCGCAGTCGCACAGCAATCCCTTACAGCTGGTCTTTGTTGAGCTTGGTGAAGTGCTCGTGGGTGTTTTCCGGGCTGTGGTGCTTGGCGTCGGCCGCACGGCTCTGCTCGGCACCGGCCCACAGGCGTTCCAGGTCGTAAAACTGGCGTGCCGAGGCAGTCATCATGTGCACGATCACCAGGTCCAGGTCGAGCAGCACCCAGTCGCTGTCGCCCTTGCCTTCTTCGCCCAGCGGCTTGGCGCCCTGCTTTTTGACTTCTTCGCGAACCTTGTCAAGCATCGCGTTGATCTGGCGGTTGGACGTACCGGTGGCGATGATCATGTAGTCAGTGATGCTCTGCTTTTCGCGAACATCAATGATCTGAATGTCTTGCGCCTTGACGTCTTCCAGGGCTGCAACGGCAAGTTTGACCAGCTCGTCGCCTTTGAGCGGCTCATTGGTGTTGACCGGCTCTGGCAGCGGGGCGCTCTTGAATGTGCCTTTGCGCTTTACTTTGGTTTGGTCTTTGTCAGTCATATAAAACTCGTTTTGCTCATATATTCGGCGGCTTGGCGATACGTGGATTCGTATCAGTGAAGCACGCCTTGCTCAGTTCGACGCACGGTACAGACCGTGCGCATCGATGTAGGCCAGGACCGCGTCGGGCACCAGGAAACGTACCGACTTACCGCTGGCCAGCAGTTGACGGATCTGGGTGGCGGAAACCGCGAGCGGTGTCTGCCAGACGAATGCAATCTGTCCGCTCGGCCCTTTCAGGGCCAGCGGGTCGCTCACCGAACGCGCTGCCAGCAGGTTGCGCAAGGCATCCGGCGGTTCGCTGTCGGCGTCCGGGCGCTGTAGCACCAGGATGTGGCAATGCTGGAGCAACTCTTCCCAGCGGTGCCAAGTGGGCAGGCCGCAAAATGCGTCCCAGCCCAAAAGCAGAAAAACCTGGGTTTCAGCGGGCATTTCGGCGCGCATCAACTCCAGGGTATCAATGGTGTAGGACGGTTTGTCCCGCTGCAGTTCGCGGGCATCCACCACCAGCGGCGGCACTCCGGCCACCGCGCACTCGACCATCGCCAAGCGGTCCTGCGCCGACACCTGCGGCGTATTGCGATGTGGCGGCCGTGCACTCGGCGTCAGGCGCAGCTCATCGAGTGCCAGCGCTTCGGCGACTTCCAGCCCACCGCGCAAATGGCCGATGTGCACCGGGTCGAATGTACCGCCCAGAACGCCAATGCGTCGCGGACGGGTTTCGTTGCCGGGCTGCGGCGCTGTCAGGTCGAGGTCGGACAAGTCAGACCGGCGCCTGGCCGCGCAACTGGCCATCACCGACCACGATGTACTTCTCGCAGGTCAGTCCTTCGAGGCCCACCGGGCCGCGGGCGTGCAGCTTATCAGTAGAAATGCCGATCTCGGCACCCAATCCGTATTCAAATCCATCGGCGAAGCAGGTCGGGGTATTGATCATCACCGACGCCGAGTCGACTTCCGCGACAAACCGACGGGTGTCGGCGAGGTGTTCGCTGACGATCGAGTCGGTGTGATGGGAGCCGTAATGGTTGATGTGTTCAATGGCCTGATCCAGCCCATCGACCACGCGAATCGACAGAATCGGCGCCAGATATTCGGTGCTCCAGTCGTCTTCGCTGGCAGCAACGGCCTCGATGATCGCCCGAGTGCGCTCGCAACCACGCAGTTCGACGCCTTTTTCGCGGAACTGGGCCGCCATCGACGGCAGGAAATCTTTCGCAACCGTTTGATCGACCAGCAAAGTCTCCATCGCACCGCAGATGCCGTAGCGATAAGTCTTGGCATTGAAAGCGATGCGCTGGGCTTTCGCCAGATCGGCGTGGGCACTGACGTAAACGTGGCAGATGCCGTCCAGATGCTTGATCACCGGCACCCGGGCATCGCGGCTGATGCGTTCGATCAGGCCACGGCCACCGCGCGGCACGATCACGTCGACGTACTCGGGCATGGTGATCATCGCGCCAACGGCGGCACGGTCGGTGGTTTCGACCACTTGCACCACGGCGGCGGGCAACTCGGCCTCGGCCAGACCTCGTTGAATGCACGCGGCAATCGCCCGGTTGGAATGAATCGCTTCGGAGCCACCGCGCAGGATGGTCGCGTTGCCGGACTTCAAGCACAGGCTGGCGGCATCGATGGTCACGTTGGGACGGGACTCGTAAATGATCCCGATCACGCCCAGCGGCACGCGCATCTTGCCAACCTGAATCCCCGACGGACGGAAGCTCATGTCGCGGATCGCACCGACCGGGTCCGGCAGTGCAGCGACCTGACGCAAACCGACGATCATGCCGTCGATGCGCGCCGGGGTCAGTTCCAGACGCTCCAGCAGTGCCGGCTCCAGACCATTGGCGCGACCGGCTGCCAGATCCTGCTCATTGGCGGCGGCAAGCTCGGCGCGCGCGGCGTCCAGGGCATTGGCAGCAGCCTGCAAGGCGCGGTTTTTCTGCGCGGTGCTGGCACGGCCGATGACCCGGGAGGCTTCGCGGGCGGCGCGACCCAATCGGGTCATGTAGTCAAGAACGGACTCAGTCATGGTCTGCTGGGGTCTTGGCAAAGAGGAAAGCGGCAGATTATAGCTGTCGCGTCCCGGGACTAACAGCGGTGACGGGCGGATGGTCAAAATGAACGCTGATTCGCCGGCGTTCAGGCCCAATTAAGCCGGGCGTTGTTATCATCACGACCTCTTGAGCCTGGATAAACCTTGCCTGCCATGTCCAACCTGACCGTTCGCCACCGTGCCGAACGCCTGCCGCTGGGGCTGCCGGACGCCTTTTTCGACCGAGATGCGCAAGTGCTGGCGCAGGATCTGCTCGGCAAAGTCATCCGCCACCGAGTCGGCGATCTATGGCTGAGCGCGCGAATCATCGAAACCGAAGCCTATTACTGCGCCGAAAAAGGCAGCCACGCGTCCCTCGGCTACACGGAAAAACGTAAGGCTTTGTTTCTGGATGGCGGGCACATCTATATGTACTACGCCCGTGGCGGTGATTCGCTGAACTTCAGCGCGCAAGGGCCGGGCAATGCGGTATTGATCAAATCCGCCTATCCGTGGGTGGATGAAATCAGCGGGCCGGCGAGCCTGGCGCAAATGCTGTTGAACAACCCTGATGCCCAGGGACGTGCGCGTCCTTCGCAAAAGCTTTGCGCCGGGCAAACGTTACTGTGCAAAGCGCTGGGACTGAAGGTGCCAGTGTGGGACGCGAAACGTTTCGATCATGAAGTCCTTTTGGTAGAGGACACCGGGCCGGCGCCATCGCACATCATTCAAACCACACGCCTGGGCATTCCCCATGGCCGCGATGAACACCTGATGTACCGTTTTGTCGACTCAGCCTATGCGCAATGGTGCACGCGGAACCCGCTGCGACGCGGTCAGGTCGAAGGCCGGGATTATTTTCTGCTGTAAACACAAACCTGTGCAGACGCTGCGCAAGGCTGCGATTTTTTGACTTTGTTTTAAGCATCAAGATCAAAAGATCGCAGCCTTGGGGAGCCCCTGCATAGGGATCATCAATGGTTTGGAGTTTTTCTGTATGGGCCCATGGCTCGATAGCGTGACCGGGTGGCTGGCAGCCAATCCACAATGGCTGGCTGCTGCGGTGTTCATTGTTGCCATGGTGGAGTGCCTGGCGATTGCCGGTTTGATCGTGCCGGGCACCGTGCTGCTGTTTGCCATCGCCGTTCTGGCCGGCAGCGGCGCACTGTCGCTGAGCGAAACCCTGTTGCTGGGGTTTCTCGGCGGGATTCTTGGCGATGCCGTTTCGTATTTGCTCGGCCGTCACTTCCACCAGAACATCCGTCGTCTGCCGGGGTTGCGTCATCATCCGGAATGGATGGCGGGCGCCGAGTCCTACTTCCAGCGGTACGGCATCGCCAGCCTGCTGGTCGGCCGTTTCATCGGCCCGCTGCGACCGATGCTGCCAATGGTTGCCGGCATGTGCGACATGCCCTTCCCGCGTTTCGCCGCTGTCAGCCTGTTGGCCGCCGCTGGCTGGAGCCTGGCCTATCTGTTGCCTGGATGGGCCACGGGAGCGGCGTTCCGACTGCCGCTGCCCGAAGGATTCTGGCTCGAAGCCGGAATTGTCGCTGCCAGCATCGCCGTGATGGTCGGCCTGAGCGTCAACAGCAGTCTGCGCCGTCACCGCCGCGCAACGATCTGGATCAGCAGCATGAGCCTGTTGATTCTGATCGGCCTGTTCATTGGCTATCCCTATTTGACCGCGCTCGATCAAGGCGTGATGACGCTGGTGCAGGAACATCGCCAGCCGGTTCTGGACGAAGTTGCGGTGACGCTGACGCTGATTGGCGAATTCCGCAACATGCTGATGTTCAGCGCGCTGCTCGTGGCCCTGCTGTTAGTGTGCCGCCAATGGCGCCAAGCACTGTTCGCGGTGGGTACGCTGCTGGTCACCGCGCTGGCCAACACGGGGACCAAATACTTCTTCGCCCGGGTGCGCCCGGAAGTGCTGACCGATCCGCTGACAACGTTCAGCATGCCCAGCGGTCACGCGTCGGGCTCCTTTGCGCTGTTCCTGACGCTGGCCGTACTCGCCGGCCGTGGTCAGCCGCCACGCATGCGCCTGACCTGGCTGCTGATCGGCTGCATCCCTGCTCTGGCCATCGCTCTGTCGCGGGTCTATCTGGGCGCGCACTGGCCGACCGATGTATTGGCCGGTGCGATGCTCGCCTGTTGCGTCTGCGCGGCCAGCCTGTGGCTGAGCCAGCGCTCAACGCCACTCAAGCCCATGCCATTCAAAGTGTGGTGGTTGATCTTGCCGGCCATGGTGGCGATGTTCGCCTTCTTTGTGCTTCGGCACTTGCCTCACACGCTCTTGCGCTATGCCTATTAATTAAAAGCTAACAACCCTTAATGCCTCCACGCTGCTCTTTTAGGAAGTTTCCGACGAGAGCAGCGCTATTACCTCACTCCAACTTTCTCTTCCACGGTAACTTTTCCTTAGTTACCCGATGAAAAAACCCCGTTCAATACGCCCTAAAAATCCAAGTTACACATTTAACGTAACGCAAGGTACTCACTGCTTTCACTCATCTGAAAAACCATTAGATTGACTCGCTCACCCTTCAACTTAATGACTGATCATCAAAAACCCTAAAACAGTTTTACAGACTTTCGGGGATTTATTGATCAGTTGATTTCGAGTCAGTCATGAGTCCGAAAATACCGCGTAAACGTCCATATTCCACACTTCAACCATCAGACCCGACCAGCAGCCCCGACACACCGCTCACCACCGGAGCGGCCGCCGGCTATCGGCTGCCCGGTTTGCCTGATTACGCAACGCCGCTGCCGCCCGGCAGCGCCCGCACGGGAGCGGATACGCCCCAGACACCCGCCGTGGTTATCCGCGACATGCCAACGCAAAGCCAGACCATGGCCGCCGGGGCGCTGGACAATTACTGGCTGAACGAAAACTTTTTGCGCGGGATGAAACCGGCGGACGATGACGGTATTCGCTGGATCGTCGGGCGTCGATTCGCCGACGTCGAATGGCAAGGCAGCCTGCACACGACCCATGTCGACCTTGATGCGTCCGGCGTCTACCGCGGCAAACTGCTGACCGAACGCCAGCCTTCCGGCCCGCGTCTGTACAAGAATGACGGCCGGCCGACCTGGCGCCTGACCGAACAGCCCAGCGAGCCGTCCGCCAAACGACCTCGCCCGGCGCGCCTGCCGACCTATATTGATCACAGCCACTACACCGTCTCGCCACGTTCGCCGGATTCCCAGGGCTATTACGAGTTCACCTCAACTCGTAATACCCACCAGTCCGACATCCGCTTTGCATTCAAGGATAGCTCCGCCAACTGGTTCGAAGTTGATCCCCCCGTCGCAGGATTCGGTGCAGAACCCGCGCACTTGAAACACTGGACCGATCAGGAGATTTGGCAGCTGTACGATATTAAAGGCGTGGACATCCCACGATTCCGCGCCGAGGCACACGCCATCGGCAAAGCCCCGCCCTGGGTCGAATCCGTTTCCACCGGCAATCCGGCCAAAGACCTTGCGAACGATGCCTTGCGCTGGCTGCACCCGGACATGCCCCTCAAACAACGCAAGACATTACTGCAGTCCTACAATCTGCTGCCCAGTCAATTGCTGCGCCTGCAGCATGAGATGACCAGCGGGCAAGGTTTCCCACAGTGGGCTCAGGCGCATAAACGCCTGACTGAAGAGGTCAACAATCCCCGGCGCCTCGAGCAGTGGAGCCAGACCGCCGTCGAGGACCTCAACCTCAAACGCGATGCCCGGCATGACTGGTACAGCCCCGAGGCCAGCCTGACTCGCGAAGTGCGCGAAGCACTGCTGAACAAACTCGGCTACCTGCGCAACCAGAACAATTGCCTGTACCGCACGGATGTTCCGGCGCTGTTTCGCGGTGATGAACGCACGCCCTTCGAACTTGCCAAGGACGGCTTCATGCTACCGCGCTATCACCACAGGCCCGGCGCCACGACGCACAAGCCGATGAGCGCTACCTTCAGCCTCAAAGAAGCGAAGCAGTATGCCAGCGCCCCTGATCCTGAGTACTTGCGCTTCAACCGTCAGACCAACAAATACCCGGGACGCGAAAGGCACGAGTCGTCCTCGGACAGTGACGCCAGTGACACCGACAGCATCGCCTCTTCCGATTGGTCCGACCCGGACACTTCGGTCCCTTGGAATCACCAACGAAATTACAAACGCACCCGCGAAAAGCAAAACGAGATGTTTCTGTACGTGCTGGATACCCGCCACCTGGAAGTGGTCCCTCACGAAGAAAACATGAGCTTCAACTCAGCAGCCCGCGACACACCGCCGACCTGGTTTCCATCGGATGATTTCGAAGGGCTGATTTCAGTCACTCGCAGCGGCCTGGATTCCGATCGCATCTGGCTGTTGAACTCCTCCCTGACCAAAGCGGTGCAGATTGACCACCTCCGGGAGCAGGCCGGCGCAAGCGCCAAGCGCATCAAAGCCGCCACCCATGCAGGACACCGCAACAAATTCGAATACGACCAATTGATCGACCAGGCCGAGACCGCAGGCAAGCCCGTGCTCAGGCTGTCGGGTAACGGCGATGAATTTGCCGACGACATCACTTGGCCGGACGCGCAAACGCCGACGATTCAGAACGCGTAAAAAACCGGTACGGACACCGCGATTAACACGCCCATCATTAAAGGATTAATGACATGTCAAAAATGATTACCCCACCCCTGCAGCTGTCCAGCGTCAGCCCCATTCAGGTCACCCCCGTCAGCGCTTCGGCCAACCCCCATGCACCGCAAGCCGGAATGCTCAACAGTGCGCCCCCCACCGATCAAGCTGCCGACGCGTCCTGGCGGCGTACGCTGAAATCCCTCGACAAGCATTTCGGTCCTTTGCGCATCGGCGAAGTGATGGCCAGCCGGGTCGAACTGCAGGCCATGGGTGCGACTGTCCATGGTGAGGCCATCAGCCCGGCGAATGCCGGCATGCAGCGAGCGGATCAAGGCTTTATCGACGGCCTCAACTTCGATGCCGACAAGGTGCAGGCACGCTTGAAATCGGTGGACATCGCCGACAGCGGCGTGGCGGCCATGTTGTTCTATGAAATCGCCTGCAAGCGTTCCGTGGATGCCGCGCCGCTGTTCGTCGCCGACACCGCCATCGACCCCGGCAGCGCGATGGATCGCCTGAATCAACTGGGCAAGGCTGCGCAAAAACTGGATATCCATCGTGTCGACGCGCTGGACAACGCGCCGGGCTGGATCAGCAAAAACAAAAGCTATCTGATGAGCGGCGCCGGCGTGGGTATGCAAGCGTTCGGCATTTACAGCGGCTATAAAGCCATGATCGATGCGATCAAGGCAGGCGACACGCTGGAAGCGGTTTTTCAGGGGGGGTCCATCGCTGCCGAGTTCGGGTCGTTGATCCTTGAGCGGGGGCTGACCAAAACCGGTGAAGCCATGCTCAGAAATGGCGGCACCGCACTGAAGTATTTCCCGCTGACCTCGGTCGGCAAATACATGAGCCGGGGTGCCGGGATCTTCGCCAGCGCAATCACCCTGCCCTTCGACATCGCCGACGCGGTCAAATCATTCAATGCCGCCGCGGCATCGCAGGGTAAAGTGGCCCAGGATCATTATGTCAGCGGTGGCTTGAGCGTCGCGGGTGCGAGCATCAGCCTGGTACTGGGTGTTGCAGCGCTGGCGGGGTTCGGCAGCACCGCAGGCCCTGTCGGTCTCGTCGCCGCCGGGTTGCTCATCGCCGCCTCGATCATCTATCAAGCCGCCCGGGTAGTGGACGACATCGATGATTACATTGAGCTGACCTTCCACGAACGCCTGCGCTCCGGCTGGTTTGCCTTCACCGGTAAGGAACTGGACAAGGAGGTGATGGATCGCTTCAAGCTCTCCAAGGGCTACCACGATTACCAGAAACAGCTCGACGTGTCGGCCAAGGACATGCTGGAAGGCGCGTACAAGCACTCGATCGAACACGTGATCAACGGCGCGTTCCGGGTTGAACTCAAAACCGTGGAGCTCTGGCGTTACCAATGGGATGAAAGTGCCGGCGAGCAGCCTTTCAAACTCGACAGTCAGGCAGCCATCGTCGAGGGCGACGACGTAATCGATGCCGGCAACGGCCTGCCCGCCGGCCTCAAGGGCAAAGTATCCGGCAGTGCCGGTGACGATAAAGGCGTGTTCTGGCGCCTGGGCGGCGGCAATGACCGGGTCATCGGTGTCGGCAACAAGCCCAATCTGTTCACCTACCGCGACGATCACAAGGCGCTGACCGGGGGCGACAAGAACGATGCGTTTTATCAGGACGTCACCGAAAAAGAACTGAACCGCACGGGCAAACCGGCCCACCTCAGCGTACTCGATGGCGGCGCCGGTTCCGACACTCTGGCCTTCGAAGGCAGTCGCCCGATCAGCGATACACGAAACATCGGCCATGACATCAATTTGCACAGCGGCAAACTGGCCCTGCGTGGCCTTGATCCCGCCGTCGCTGCCATTGACGTCGCGCAGCTCACGTCGATCGAAAACGTTTCGACACTGCGCAGAGGCACCAGCCGGGTTACCGGCAACGCCGAGGCCAACCGGATTACCGCCAACGGCTACGACCGCATCTACGCCGACGCCGGCGACGACACGATTGCCATTTACGGACTCGACTGCCGGGTGGAGGGTGGCAGTGGCGCGGACCGCTATTACATCGCGAACAGCAATGCGCGCACGACCCTCGTCGAGGACGGTGAGCAGTCAAGCCTGATCGAATTCGACTGGCCGGCGGACATTATTCAGCGCTGGCAGGTCATAGGCACTTCGCTGGTGGTCAGCTCCCTGCGCGGCAAGGACGGTGACGACCCCGAGCATGAGTTGACCGTCGAAAATGTCTATCAGTGGATCGACGGCAAACGCCAACTGAAGAACGATCAGTTCAGGTTCAGAACCCAGGATGGCTATGAGCTGCTGGCTCAGCTGCCGAGGCAGTTGGACGATGCGTCGACTCACACCATCGAACCCGCAGTAACCGTGATTGGCCAGCCCGCCCCCGCCGTACACATCATCAACGGTGGCACTGTCGAGATTGCGGAAGAGGGTATGAAGCGACATTACGTCTCACGCACGGATCGTCCGGTGGCGTTTGTTGCGCGGCGCAATACAGCCGAAACATCGCGCTCGGTTTTTCTGGCATTCAACGACGCCGACATTGTCGATGTCCTGCTCACTTATGAGGTGGAGGTGCGCAAAGGTGTCTCGGGCACTACTCATCTGTACTACCGGGACATCAACTTGTCTGTGCTGCTGCCATCGAAAGTGCTGACCTTCAAGGGCGTCGTTCAACCCATTACGGCGGCCACCGGTTACAGCGGCAGAAACAGCCTGAAAGTCACGACGCCACGTCTGGTGCAAGACGTGGTGTTGATCCTGCAGGATCAGGTTTCGTACCGGCTGCAAGTTCCGCAGATGGACTATGAGGACGATGCAAAAAATCCCGGCACTCGCGTGCGCAGCACCCGCAGTTTCCTCAAGCGACGCAATGGCAGTTATCGCTTTGTCAGGCCGCTGGCAAGCGTCAAGCCGGCGCTGACCGCACAGCCCAGCCGGATCACCATTGAAGCCGGATCGCATACTGGCATTTATGTGCTTGAGGGCCAGAGTTCGACCTATGACGTGCACCTGGCCAGCAACTCGATCGTTCGCCTCTCGACACCCGGCGCCACGGCAAAAACCGCCGACGCCTCCATCTGGAATCTGTATACCCGCGCTTTGAAAGAACAGGTCGTGCGCGAAGATATTCAGCTGGAAGGCAACCGCCTGCACATTGCCAGCGTGACCATCGAACTGCCCGAAATCGACGATGACGCCCCGGTGGAATCCATCAGCGTCGTGACGTCAGCGGGCAACGTTTATGAAGTCTCCCTGCTATTTGAAGTGCTTCAGTTGTACGTCATCGATGCCCGTGGTTATGCCAGTGTCGACGCATTGGTGGCCGACCTTGATCGGCACCTGCAGCGCAACGAACTGGCGGCGAAAGTTCATGTCACGAACATTGGTTTCGCCCCCGGGAAATCCGGCACGGTGTTTTACAACACGGTGAGAAAGTACTGGGGCATCGACAGTGACCCTGTGGCGCGACTCAAACCGCAAGATCTTCAGATCTTGCCCGCCGCCAAAACCTGAACGGCCAGACGCGAAATACCGCGCGCCGGTGTGAACGGATACTCACATCGGCGTATTTCAGTTCAGCCAACGGATGGCTGACGGTTCCACATGGAGTGCCAGCCGATGCGACAAAAACCGGGCCCACGGCCCAAATCCCCCCCCGTCGAGACCTCGCCCCGTGGATCGCCGCCGCGGGATCGCTCCACCGACAGCCCACTGCTGCCCGCCCCCGGCAGCGTGTTCTCGCCCGACGTTCCCCCCTCGCCAAAACGTTCACGTCAGGATGAACCGGGTACGTCCCGGGCAATCTCCCGGGCAATCGAAGTCAGTGTTTCACCGGCCACCGGGGAGGACAGGCGATTTTTTTCGGCGAGTTCGCTTGAGGATTACGCCCATCCGTACTTCGGCGACATGCCCGCACTGAACACGGCGGGGCTGCGCAGTTACCTCACCAGGGACTGGGTGGATGTGCGACTCCCGGGCGTGGAGGGCAAGCAACACGTATGCGTTCAATACGATGCGCAGATCAAGGCGTATCGGGTTGTTTCGTTCAGGCAACTGGCGCCTGGCCCACCCGTTTATCGAACGATCCACGACAATCTCTGGAGCCTGGATCGCCACCTGACCTATCTCAATGGCGATGATTATTCATTTTCCGCGCAAGCCAGTAGTAACGGTTTTCATGAGTTTCGTCGCCTGTCCTCGAGCGACGAATCGCCGGCCTTGGGTCATGCCTACAAGGATCAAAATCATCACTGGATCGCCGTCGACCCGGCGCGAGTAAACACCCCAATGCCGCCAGCACTGAAGCTCGCACACTGGACCGATCAGGACATTCAGCAGATGTACATCGTGGATGACGCGCGCCTGGCCGACTTCCGCGAGCAGGCACAAACGTCCGGCCAGCCACCGTCGTGGGCGCTGCGAGCGCAGAACACCGAAGACTACCAACATGTCGCCGAATCACTGAAGTGGCGGCATCCCTTGCTGACCTTCGAGCAGCGCCTGGCGTTACAGCGCAGCTATAACCTGAGCAAAGCCCAACTGCGCCAGCTTCGTACAGAACTGATCAGCGGCCAGATGCCGGAGTGGGCGGAACAACATAAACGTCTCACCCTCGACACGAGCAATGAACAGCGTTTCAAACTGATCGGCGAAGAGCTGGAAAACTATGTTCAAGACTTGCGAACCCAAGGGCTGGCGCTCAATCATCATTGGCCTGCCAGCCGCTACAGCGAGGCTTTTTTAGCCGACTACGCCGCCTATCTCGGCTACCTGCGAACCCGACACGAGATGTTGTACCGCACCGACATCCCGGCGATGTTCCGAGGCGAAACGCGCTTACCGTTCGAATTGGCCCGGGACGGCCGGATGATGTACCGCAAAGGCAACCCCACGGGCACCACAAACAAGCGCGCCTTGAGTGCAACGTTCGGACTGCATGACGCCACCGCCTATGCGGCGACCCAGGGCGGTTTCTATCACGAACTGCATTACAACTCGCAGGCCAATCGTTTTCCCGGGGTGAATCCGCAGTCGTCCAAAGGACGTACCGGGGAGTCCTCCGATTCGGGCGGCAGTTCGGTGTCGGACGGCAAACGAACCGGCGATGAGGCGGACTCTGATAGCTCATTTATTTTCGATGATTCGAAAGGCTATGAGTCCAGACGTCGCCAGCAAACGACATCATTTGTCTACGCCATCGATACCCGAGGTCTGGAAGTGGTGCCGGGGGCGGAAAACAAGGCGTTCAATCCCGGCAACGGCAAGTTTCTTTTCGATGAAATGGAAGGACATATCTCCACACCTACCCGCGGCATCAGCGCCGAGCGTATCTGGCTGGTGCGTTCCGACCTGACGAGCGCTGCCAGAGTCAACGATGTACTGGCGCAAGCGGGTGACCGTGTTGCGTCTATTGAACAGGCCACCTGGGCGGGAACCGACAGTCGAGCCGCCGGTTACTTCGGCAGTAACGTTTATGACAACCTGATTGACGAAATCAAAGGTTCAGGCGGCGTGATACTGGATTTGCCCAAAGGCGACAAGACGTTCGCCAATGACATCACCTGGCCGGTTCCCGAGCATGACCGGCCTTGAACGCAATTCAGCCAAGGGATGGCTGACTCAATCACATGGAGTGACTTTTATGCGCCAGAAACCCGGGCCTCTGCGCCCTTCGCCGACAACCGATACTGCCGGTACTTCGACCTCCCGACCTGCGACTACCGAGCGGCCAATCGAGCTGGATTCACGTTTGCCGGGGCGCCTCAGAGCGGACGGTTCGAATGAATCTTCAGGTATCAACACCGACAGTCCTCACGGCAGCGCCGCGATAGTCGAACCCGGCATTACGATTACGCAGATGGCCGATGCGCAGGCGCCTCAGCGTCGGACAGCAATGTCGTCCCTGGAACCTTACTTGCAGCGCGTCGACGAGTCTTTGCCCCACAATGCGGACGGATTGAAGGTATACAAAGGCCGGAAGTTCGCGGACATCGCCGACGAAAAGGGGTCACCCTCCGGGCTGACAGTGATGGTGGCATTTCACGATTTGATCAAAACCCACCGGGCCAGATTGCCCAGTGAGCGGGTTCCATCCGGGCCACCGCTCTATCGAGTGGCCGAGCGTAATGCCTGGAGTCTGACCAAACCCATTGAGTATTACCCTCCCGACCGCTACACCCTGAATGACTGGAGTAACTCTTACTCCCGTCGTTTGCCAGATGCACAAGGTTATTATGCGGTCAACGAATGGACCGACCTGCCGCATCAAGGACGGGTGGTCACACGCACCAATGTCGGCTTCGCCCTGATGGGTGAATATGGCCGTCTGGTTAAAGTTGACCCGAGCGAATCTCGCGGCGATGCATCCGTACCGTTAAAACTTGCGCACTGGACCGATGGCGACATATGGGATGTGTACAAGATCTACGGTAGAGAGGTAGTGGCTTTTCGTGCCGAAGCTCAAGCCATCGGCAGAGCGCCGGACTGGGCAAGGCGCATAGAAAATGACGATCATCACAAATTCCTCCTGGATTCCATGAAGTGGTCCCACCCGCAGAAATCCCGAAGCGAGTGTGCCGAACTCCTGCGCAGCTACAACTTGAGCAGCGCTCAGCAAAAACGCCTTCGACCGGACATGGAAAACGGCTTTCCCGATTGGGCCGAACAGCACAAACGATTGACTCAGAACACCTTGGACGACGCGCGGTTTGGGCCGATTGCACAAGAGCTGGGGCCTTTCAGTCTGAGACTCAGAGAGGAAGGCGAAAACTTTACCTATGATTTGCCTCCCGTTGAACAACGCTACGAAGAAAGCTTCCTGAAAAGCTACCTGGAATATGCAGGCTATGAACGCAACCAGCATGACTACTTATATCGAACGGACATCCCGGCCATGTTCCGCGCCGATTTGCGCACGCCTTTTGAACTGGCTCGAGACAAACGCTTGGTCAAGTTGAGGGGCAACCCTTCCGACTCCACAACCAAATCGGCTTTCAGCGCGACATTCAGTGCGGCCAATGGCTTGACCTACATGGGGTTTGATTACTACTCCAACCCTCGGCATTACAACAGCCAGGCCAACCGGTATCCAGGGCATTTCTCTGACAGTGATTCGTCGAGCGGAAATCGACACAGTTCGGCTAACGAATCCGAGACATCGTTTGAAATGGACGACTCGCGCGACTATCCATTGCTCCGACGCAAACAACTGCTTGGCTTCCTTTATGTCATCGACACGCGCGGCATCGAAGTGGTGCCCCGAGTGGAAAATATCTATCTGAACGAAAGGGACTTTGACGGGGATGTACTGGAAGGTCGGATATCAATGCCAACGCGAGGTATCAGCGCGGAACGGATCTGGCTGGTGAGTTCGGACCTGAGCCGCGCGGCCAGAGTCGAGGACATATTACTGCAGGCCGGTGACAACGCTGAAGCGATCGAGAAAGCCACATGGGACGGTACCGACGCGAACGATGTCTACTGGCATGGAACCAACGCTTATGACAATTTGATAGGCAAAGTAGCCGGTTCTGGTGGCGTTGTGTTGAAGTTGCCAAAAGGCAGAAACACATTCTCCAACGACGTGATCTGGCCCGTGGCCGAGCACTACCGAGCCTGAAAAAAGGCGCCATTCACTTCCATAGTGAATGGCGCCATTGCTGAACAGCGGAGGTACGCTACTTGAGCACCTTGATCACGAAGGTTGCAGGTTTGTTATTGAATGCGTTATGCCCCGTCATATTGGGGTCTTTATTCAGGAAGGTGCTCATCCCGCTGCTTATATGTCGATATAAGGGTTGGTCATTCGGCTCGCTGATCAACTCGAGGTAAACCGGACCCGGTTCGATATGCCTGAGAGAAGCCCTGCGCACACCATAGGTACTGAATGAAAAGTACTGCACGGGGGCACGGGTACTGGCCAGCAGGTTATGGGTATTGTCTTCAATGAATAACCGCGCGCCATCGAACGTTCCCGGATGCACAAGACTGATTGCATAGTTATCGCCCTGGGGAACGAATTTCAATAACAGCGGGTTATCCTCCTCGTGGTCAGCCAGCGTTATCAAACTGGAGACACGTGGATCTGCCAGCCCGACTTCGGCATCCAGTTTTTCGCCCTGGGTTATGCGCAGGTCGCGCAGAGCCTGTTGCAGACGTTGTTGATTAAGCACCACAGGGCGGCCATCAAGATAAAGATGCGCCGTGAATGCGTTGCTGTTTATGTTTGCTAAAGACATCGAGTTGCCCACCTGTAAACGTCCTGCCATCGCCAGGTTGCAACGACAGGCAATGCTGAAAAAAGGAAATGTTCAAACAGCGACTGAGGCCGTTACCGGTATCCGTGAGGTATCGCCGAGAGGGACTTTTTCAGTTTTGCGTTTACGTCGGGCCTTCACCATCAGGTCCGCATAAGTTGAGGCGGCTTCAATGACGCGATCGACGTTATGATCAGTTTCGGCATGTTTCAAAATATACTTGCCGGCGATGTCATCCCAAAACGCCCGTTCATCTTCATAGACAGTCATGTGTTCATCCTTGTTGTTATTCGAATTGCCCGCGTCCTGCGGGCAACTTGAAATTAGGACAAAGACATCAGCAAGACAATGCTGGCAACTGCGGCCAGTTGATTCAAAGTGCAACTAGGCAAACAATTCGCCCTGCAACTCATCCAGCAATGCCTGAATCGCATCCAGCCGCTGCTGGGGATCGTCCAGTTGCAGCAGGTCGATCTTGTCTTCTTCGGCGAATGGCAGCAGATAGGCCAACTGATTGGCCAGCGACTGCTGGCCCGGCGCATCGGTGCCCATGTTCAGCGCTTCAACCATCGGATGCTCGGCCAAGGCCTTGAGCAGCGCCACCAGATCGGCGTCCTCATCTTGTAGCGGTTGCTCGGGGTCGTCCTCCAGCCACTCGACATCGGCGAGGATCAACTGATCGCGCTGCACCTCGGTACGCAACACATTGAACCGGCGCCCGCCCTGCACGCGAATCCCCAGCAGGCCATTGTCCTGCTGCTGGAAATCAGTGATCCGCGCTTCGCATCCGACCCGCGCATAGCCCTCCGGCGCCAGACCAACTTCACTGCCTTCAAGGATGCACACCACGCCGAAACCGCCGCCCTGTTTCATGCAGCGGCCGATCATGTCGAGGTAACGTGCCTCGAAGATCTGCAAGTCGAGGTTGCAGCCGGGAAACAGCACTGTGTTCAACGGGAAAAGCGGCAGACTCATAGACATTTCCTTACACCACCATCGACACCGCCAACGGCAGGAACACCGCCGTGGCCACGCCCATCAGACTCATCGCCAGCGCCGCGAAGGCGCCGCACTCATCGTTTTCCTGCATGGCCACCGCCGTGCCGACCGCATGCGCGGTCATGCCCAGCGCCATGCCTCGCGCTTCGGGACTGTGCACGCCAAGGCGAGTCAGCAGCGCCGGGCCGAAGATCGCGCCGATCACCCCGGTGATCAACACGAACACCGCCGCCAGCGCCGCCACGCCACCGATCTGCTCAGCCACCAGCATCGCAATCGGCGAGGTCACTGACTTCGGCGCCATGGTCATCAGGATCATGTGCTCGGCACCGAACCACCAGCCCAGCAACACGCCCATGCCCGTTGCCACCACCCCGCCTATCACCAGCGTAGTAAAAATCGGCCAGAACAATTGCCGAATACGCCGCAGGTTGAGATACAGCGGCACCGCCAGCGCCACAGTCGCCGGGCCAAGCAGAATGCTGAGGATCTCGGTGCTCTTGCGGTATTCGGCGTAGGTCAGGCCGCAGCCGAGCAGAACGCCAATCACCAACAGCATGGAGACCAGCACCGGTTGCAGAAAGATCCAGCGGGTTTTCTCGAACGCCGCCAGCACCAGTTGATAGGCACCGAGGGTGATGCCGATGCCGAACAGCGGATGATGAATGACCGAAGCCCAGGCGCCTTGCCAATCAAACAGCATCAGGACTCCTCCGACCGGTGCGCGTGACGCTTGACCAGGCGCTGCATCAGCACCCCGGCGAAGGCCATCGACAGGATCAGCGACAGCACCAGTGCGCCGACAATCGCCCAGAAATCGGCAGCAATGTCACTCGCATAAACCATCACCCCCACCGCCGGCGGCACCAGCAGCAGCGGCAGATAACGCAGCAGACTGCCGGCCGCGAGGTTCAGCGGCTCGCCGACTTCACCGCGAATGAT
This sequence comes from Pseudomonas sp. AIG, assembly GCF_977020205.1. Taxonomy (NCBI): domain Bacteria; kingdom Pseudomonadati; phylum Pseudomonadota; class Gammaproteobacteria; order Pseudomonadales; family Pseudomonadaceae; genus Pseudomonas; species Pseudomonas sp. AIG. The sequence goes on from NZ_CDROCK010000011.1 coordinate 69,651, forward strand.
CAGGAAAATCAGCAACAGCAGCAGACCGATGATCGGCCCCGGCAGCACCGGCAACAGCAAATGATTGAGCGCCGTGCCGAGCAGTTGAAACAGCACCAGCAGGGTCAGGCCACGTAGCAACATCCGACATCTCCGTCTTACTTTTCGCCCAGCAGGGGCACGGCATTATAAGCACGCCTGCGCTATGGATCGGCATTCGCCAAAAGCATGGTCGGTTGACCGGAGCAAATCGCCATGATGATCTACAGTGGTTCGCAGGGAGGTCAAATCCCCCCACCTTAAAAACTATAAAACCGATGAACCCAAGGAGAGTCTCAATGCCCTATGTTCCAGTTGCAGAGCTCAAAGATTATGTCGGCAAGGAACTCGGACGTTCCGAATGGCTCACCATCGATCAGGAACGCATCAACCTGTTCGCCGAAGCCACCGGTGATTATCAGTTCATTCACGTCGACCCGGTCAAAGCCGCGCAAACGCCCTTCGGCAGCACCATTGCCCACGGTTTCCTGTCGCTGTCGCTGATCCCGAAATTGATGGAAGACATCCTGATCCTGCCGCAAGGCGTGAAGATGGTCGTCAACTACGGTCTGGACAGCGTGCGTTTCATCCAGCCAGTGAAGGTCAATTCCAAAGTGCGCCTGAAGGTCGACCTCGGCGAAGTCACCGAGAAAAAACCGGGCCAGTGGCTGCTCAAAGCCACCGCGACGCTTGAGATAGAAGGCTCGGACAAACCGGCCTATATCGCCGAGCCTCTGTCGCTCTGCTTCGTCTGATGGTTCTGGATGCGAAGCAGCGCACGCTGTTTCGCGTCAACACTGGTTTTACCGGCTGCATTAGTTCACATAGCTGCGGCATACTCGGTCGCCTAATTGCCCGGATCCCGCTATGCGCTCACTCGCTCGTCTTGCACCCCTTGCCTTGGCCCTGATGCTCACCGCGTGCGGCGACGGCGAATCGCTGTTGCCGCCAGATGCGCGCCTGCCCGACGGCGGACGCTATCGCGGTGAACTGGTCGATGGCTTGCTGCAAGGTCAGGGCCGCGTCGACTACCCCAATGGCAGCTGGTATGCCGGGCAGTTCGACAAGGGTCAGTGGCATGGTCAGGGCGAATGGCATGGCAGCAATGGCGAGGTCTATCGCGGCCAGTTCCAACAAGGCCTGTTCGACGGTCAGGGCAGCCTGACCACCAACGCCAGCAGTTACACCGGCGGCTTCAAGCAAGGCCGCCGCGAAGGCGAAGGTACCCTGAAAGAAAACGCCATGACCTACCGTGGCGAATTCAAGGCTGACCAGTATTCCGGGCTCGGCCGTCTGGAGATGGACGACGGCAGTTCCTATCAAGGCCAGTTCGCCCACGGCAAGCCCAACGGCGAAGGCCAGCGCGGCGACGCCAGCGGCAACTCGTTCAGCGGACATTTCGTCAACGGGCAGCTGGAAGGCAGCGGCACGTTCAACAGCGCCGACGGCGACATCTATGTCGGCGGTTTCAAGAACAATCAATTGCACGGCAAGGGCCGCTACGAAAATGCTGACGGCGATGTCTGGCTCGGCCAGTTCAAGGAAGGCGCGCTGACCGGCAAGGGCGAACTGATCGGCGCTGACGGTAGCCATTACATCGGAGCATTCAGCGACTGGCGCTTCAGCGGTCAGGGCCGCTTGAACCTGTCGGATGGCAGCTTCTACATCGGCGGTTTCGACAACGACAGCTACTCCGGACGCGGCACCCTGGTGCTCACCGATGGCAGCGTCATGAGCGGCACCTGGATCAACGGCCAGCGCGTGCGCGATGCCGACGGCAAGTTGCTGCCCGATACCCTCGAACTCGGCCTACTCGCTCAGGGCCGCCTGCTCGAAGACGCCTTGGCCGCCATCCCCGCGTCGACCCCGGCGGTCGAGTTGTACACCCTGACCCTCGGCGGTGACGGCAAGCAAAGCGTATTCCTGCGCGAGTCCGACTATGTCGCCAACATGCTCAACACGCGCTTTGGCGCCCACGGCCAGATCCGTCTGGTCAACCACCGCGACCATCTCGGCGACCGGCCGATGGCCACGCGCGAGAACCTGCGCCGCGCCGCGCAAGCCCTCGCCGAACGCAGCGGCCCGGAAGACTTGCTGTTCATCTACCTGACCAGCCACGGCACTGCCGAGCATGAGCTGGTACTCGACCAGCCGCGCATGGAGCTGGCCGACCTGCCCGCCGACGAACTCGCCGCCGTGCTGGCGCCCCTGAAAAACCGCGACAAGATCATCGTGATTTCCTCGTGCTATTCCGGTGGTTTCATTCCGGCGCTGAAGGACGAACGCACGCTGATCATGACCGCCTCGCGTGCAGATCGGGTGTCGTTCGGTTGCTCGGAAGAAGCCAACTTCACCTATTTCGGCGATGCGCTGTTCGCCCAGGCACTGAACCAGACCGATGATCTGGAGCAAGCCTTCAAACTGGCCAAGGCCACTGTGGCCGAGCGTGAACTGGCAGACAATTTCGAAGCCTCGGAGCCGCAGATCTGGGCGCCGAAAACCGTGCTGTCGCACTGGCAACTGCTGCGCAAACAGCAAGCCAGAAAAGCATTGCAAAGTGCTGCGTTGAACGACGGAGCGACAAAGAGCAACTAAGCTGAACAGTATCAAGGGAGAGACACTATGTACTTGACGCCTCAGCACGTATTGCTTGCCGGAGCCACCGGCTTGACCGGTGAACATCTACTCGACCGTTTGCTCAACGAGCCAACGATTTCTCGCGTGCTCGCCCCTTCACGTCGGCCACTGGCGGAACATCCGCACCTGGAAAACCCGGTCGGCGATCCGCAGGCGTTTCTGCCGCAACTCAGTGGTCGGGTCGATATCGCCTATTGCTGCCTCGGCACCACGATCAAGCAGGCCGGCTCGGAAGCGGCGTTTCGTGCAGTGGATCTGGACATGGTGGTGGCGTTCGCCAAACGCGCGCGGGAGATGGGTGCGCGGCATCTGATTGTGATCAGCGCGATTGGCGCGGATCCGAAGTCGTCGGTTTTCTACAACCGGGTCAAAGGCGAAATGGAGCAGGCGTTGCGTGCGCAGGACTGGCCGCAACTGACCATTTGCCGGCCATCGCTGTTGTTGGGTGAGCGGACTGAACCGCGTCTGGCCGAGCAACTGGCCGGGCCGTTGTCGAAGCTGATTCCGGGTAAATACCGTGGCATCGAGGCGTGCCAATTGGCGCGGGCGATGTGGCGTTTGGCGCTGGAAGAGCAGGATGGTGTGCGGGTGATCGAGTCGGATGAGCTGCGCAAGCTGGGCAAATAATCTTCCGCCGCATGATCGTTCCCACGCTCTGCGTGGGAATGCAGCCATGGACGCTCTGCGTCCCAAAGCGTGACGCAGAGCGTCACCGGAGGCGTTACCACGCAGAGCGTGGGAACGATCTGTCTAACTACAATCCGCCAGTCGCCTGAAACCCCACGCCGATCACGGTGAGCAAGGACAACGGCAACAGCAGCGTATCAAGCAAAGCACTCGCCGGCAGATCCACCCCCGGATAGCTCGGCGCTTCAGCCCCGAACCGATCCATCGCACAGCACCCGCCATTCATTGCGTACAAATCCAGCCGCGTCCCGGAGTACACCACCGGCGCACCGGGTTTGGCCGCATCGAGGGTGCGCGCTGTGGCGCACCCGGTCAGCAACAACACCAGGCCGAGCACCAGCAGCTTATTCATCGCTGCTCAGATGATGCTCACCCCAGCGCGGCAGCATGTCCTGGGGAATGCCGAGCAGATTGAGAATCCGCGCCACGACGAAATCGATCAGGTCATCGATGGTCTGCGGTTGGTGATAGAAACCCGGCGAAGCCGGCAGAATCGTCACGCCCATGTTCGACAACTTGAGCATGTGCTCCAGATGAATGCTCGAATACGGCGCCTCGCGCGGCACCAGAATCAACTGGCGACGCTCTTTCAAAGTGACATCGGCGGCGCGTTCGATCAGGTTGTTGCAGGCGCCGGTGGCAATCGCCGACAACGTCCCGGTAGAGCAAGGCACCACGACCATCGCCGCCGGCGCGCCAGAGCCCGAAGCCACCGGCGACATCCAGTCTTCCTTGCCGTACACGCGGATCTGCCCGGCGGCAGCTCCGGTGTATTCGGTCAGGAAGGCCTGCATCATTTGCGGCTTGGGCGGCAGCGTCACATCGGTCTCGGTGGCCATGACCAGTTGCGCAGCCTTGGAAATCAGGAAGTGCACTTCGCGATCTTCGCGCACCAAGCAATCGAGCAGACGCAAACCATACTGCGCGCCGGACGCGCCGGTCATCGCCAGCGTGATGCGTTCCGGGCCGCCGTCCTGCGAAAGAGTGTTCATTGCAACGCCTCGGCGAGTTTGCCGTGCAGGCCGCCGAAGCCGCCATTGCTCATGATCACAACGTGCGTGCCGGGCTGGGCCTGGCTCTTCACACGCTCGATGATGCCTTCCAGCGAATCGCTGACAATCGATGGCACCGTGCACAACGCGGCAGTACCGGCCAGGTCCCAGCCGAGGTTGGCCGGGGCGTACCAGATCACCTGATCGGCATCGACCACGCTGTCCGGCAAGCCGTCACGGTGCGCGCCGAGCTTCATCGAGTTGGAGCGCGGTTCGATGATCGCGATCAGCGGTGCGTCGCCGATGCGTTTGCGCAGGCCGTCAAGGGTGGTGGCGATGGCCGTCGGGTGATGAGCGAAGTCGTCGTAGATGGTGATGCCACGCACTTCGGCGACTTTCTCCATGCGGCGTTTGACGTTCTTGAACGCGCTCAAACCGGCAATGCCCATCGATGGCACCACGCCGACATGACGCGCCGCCGCCAAAGCAGCCAAGGCGTTGGCGACGTTGTGCTGACCGGTCAGCTCCCACTCGACGGTGCCTTGCGACACGCCTTCGAACATCACTTCGAACGCTGAACCGTCTTCGCTCAGCAGTTTGACCTGCCACTGACCGCCGGCACCGGTGGTTTGCACCGGGGTCCAGCAACCCATTTCGATCACGCGCTGCAAGGCCGGCTCGGTGGTCGGATGGATGACCAGGCCTTCACTCGGGATGGTGCGCACCAAGTGATGGAATTGCCGCTCGATCGCTGGCAGATCCGGGAAGATGTCAGCGTGATCGAACTCAAGGTTATTGAGGATCGCGGTGCGTGGGCGGTAATGGACAAACTTGGAGCGCTTGTCGAAGAACGCGCTGTCGTACTCGTCGGCCTCGATCACGAAGAACGGTGTACCACCCAAGCGAGCAGATACCGAGAAATTCTGCGGCACGCCACCGATCAGGAAACCCGGGCTCATGCCGGCGTGTTCCAGGACCCAGGCGAGCATGCTGCTGGTGGTGGTTTTGCCGTGCGTACCGGCCACCGCCAGCACCCAGCGACCTTGCAGCACGTGATCGGCCAGCCACTGCGGACCGGAGACGTATGGCAGGCCTTTGTTCAGCACATATTCCACCGCCGGATTGCCGCGCGACATGGCGTTGCCGATCACCACCAGATCCGGTGCCGGATCGAGCTGCGCCGGGTCATAGCCCTGCGTCAGTTGAATGCCCTGGGCTTCAAGCTGCGTGCTCATCGGCGGATAGACGTTGGCGTCGGAACCGGTCACGTGATGGCCCAGCTCTTTGGCCAACACCGCCATCGAGCCCATGAAAGTCCCGCAGATACCCAGAATATGAATGTGCATAGTCGACCTCGTAAAACATGGCCGCAGGTTAGCGTAGGGAGGGGGAAATCGCACTCTTTAGGTGAAGGGCGGGGCTGGTTGACCGCAGCATCTCGGTTCGGCTGCTAATTGTCGCCCCTCACCCCAGCCCTCTCCCGAGGGAGAGGGAGCCGATCTGCGCCGTTTTCAAATCCTGAGTTCGGCTCGATATTTCAGGTCGGCGTAAATTGGCAGAACACCGCGGTCAGTCCTCCGGGAGAGGGAGCCGATCTCGGTTGCTTTCAAATCCTGAGTTCGGCTCGATATTTCAGGTCGGCGTAGATCAGTAGAGCGACTCGGTCAGTCCCCTCTCCCCCTGGGAGAGGGCTAGGGTGAGGGCCTTCTAACTGACTCGCCGCTCAATCCCATGCTTACGCAGCTTTCTATAAAGGGTATTGCGGCTGACCCCAAGCTGCTCAGCCGTTTGCGTCATGTGCCACCGCGTCTGCTCCAAAGTTTTAAGCAGGGCAATCCGCTCGGCGTCTGCCAGTGGGTGTTCGCCAGACTCGGCTGGCGGAAGGACTGGACGCCCCTGCCGAATCATCACCGGCAAATCCGCCAACCCAATCCGCCCCTCATCACACAACGCCGCCAACGTGCGCAGCACATTGCGCAACTGCCGCACATTCCCCGGCCAATTAAATGCAAGCAACGCCTGACGCGCCGGCTCGTCGATTACTATCGATTCACCGCCCGCCTCTTCGGCCAACAGAAAATCCAGCAACTGCGATTTATCACTGCGCGCGCGTAATGCCGGCAACCCCACTTCCAGGCCATTGAGCCGGTAATACAAATCCTCGCGGAAACTGCCGTCCGCGACTCGCTCGAGCAGATTGCGGTGGGTGGCGCTGATGATCCGCACATTGACCGACTCCGGCTCACCGCCGATCGGCACCACCTGTCGATCCTCCAGCACCCGCAACAGACGAGTCTGCAAGGCCAGCGGCATGTCGCCGATTTCATCGAGGAACAATGTGCCACCATCCGCCTGCTGCAACTTGCCGCGCATGCCGTCCTTGCGCGCGCCGGTGAAGCTGCCGCCGCGATAGCCGAACAGTTCGCTTTCAATCAGGCTTTCAGGAATGGCCGCGCAGTTGAGCGCGACGAAGGCTTTGGCAGAGCGTTGACTGGCCTGATGCACAGCCTTGGCGAAGGCTTCTTTGCCGGAGCCGGTTTCGCCGTTGATCAGCAGCGGCACATCACGTTCGAAGACGCGCAGGGCTTTGCGGAAATCGGCCTGCAACGCCTCGTCACCGAGGCAGATGCCAGACAGGCGAGGTGCTTCAACCACCACCGGCGTTGGTACCATCGGTACCGGTTTGCGCGATTCGCCGCGCAACACGGCAAACAGATGCCGACCGTCGCGGGTGCGCAACGGCCAACTGGCGTTGGCATTGGCACTGGCGCGACCGAGCAATTCATCCAGCGAACAATCGAAAAACGCCTCCACCGGTTTGCCCAGCAAGCCGCCGCGAATATGCCCGAGCAAGTTCAGCGCGCTCTGATTGACTGCACTGATCCGGCCTTCGCCGTCAAACGCCAGCAAGCCCTCGCTGAACAGCCCGACCGATTCGGCCTGCAGATGAAAACGCAACAACCATTGGTTATCGAAGCAGCGCAGGAAATAGCAGCTCTCGATCATCTTCGCCGACAGATTGACCAGCGCCATGGTGTGGAACTGGCTCTGCCGCGAGACATCATGGCGCGCCGAAGACACGTCGAGCACCGCCAGCAGTTCGCCATGCGGGTCGAATACCGGGCTCGCCGAACAGGTCAGCCCGGTGTGGCGACCGCGAAAGTGTTCATCCTGATGAATGGTCAGCGCCTGACGTTCAACCAGGCAGGTGCCGATGCCATTGGTGCCTTCACAGGCTTCGCTCCAGTCAGCACCGAGCCAGAGACCGGCACGTTCGAAGATCTTGCGTTCGGCCGGCGCGGTGACGCAGTTGAGGATCACCCCGCGCGCGTCGGTCAGCAGCACCGCGTGGCCGGCGCCGGAGAGTTGTTGATGCAGGCTGCTCATTTCATTGCCCGCAATCTGCAACACCTGTTGCAGACGTTCGCGGCTTTCCAGTACGCGGCCGTGTTCGAGCACGGTCGGCGCCATGGTCAACGCCGGGTCGAGGTGATAGTCCTCCAGACAGCGCAGCCACGAACGGGCAATCGACGGGTCGGCACCGGGCCCGTGCACGTGCGGTTTGCCCTGGGTAACGGTGAGAACCTGTTGGGCATGGCGACTCAAATGGTTGTCGTGCATTTCTTATTGTTCTCCCCGAGGCTCGACGGCCCAATGCTGAGGTGACGCCCAGCATCCTCCAGCCACCGACGCATTGCAATGCTGGCAAGACTGCCCGGTCATCAGCTGTGCCGAAAGCGGTACAAACTGTCACCCGACCTGTACCGAAACCGTCACAGGCACAATCCACTCGTCCGACATAAACCTGCCAAGCCCTTGATTTACCTGCCCTGCACGGCAGTGGCCCGACCTTTGCTCTACGCTTATAGCAAGCGCACTTGCGCGTTTCTCTAATAAGTACAAAGCCAAGGAGAACATCATCATGCGTTACGCTCACCCCGGTACTGAAGGCGCCAAAGTCTCGTTCAAAGCCAAGTACGGTAACTACATCGGCGGCGAGTTCGTCGCGCCTGTCAAAGGTCAGTACTTCACCAATACCTCGCCAGTGAATGGCCAACCGATTGCCGAATTCCCCCGCTCCACTGCCGAAGACATCGACAAGGCACTGGACGCCGCCCACGCCGCTGCCGACGCGTGGGGTTCCACCTCCGTGCAGGCACGCTCGCTGATCCTGCTGAAAATAGCCGACCGCATCGAACAGAACCTCGAACTGCTGGCGATCACCGAAACCTGGGACAACGGCAAAGCCATCCGCGAAACCCTCAACGCCGACATCCCGCTGGCCGCCGACCATTTCCGCTACTTCGCTGGCTGCCTGCGCGCCCAGGAAGGCAGCGCTGCCGAGATCGACGGCAACACCGTGGCGTATCACATTCATGAACCGCTCGGCGTGGTCGGCCAGATTATCCCGTGGAACTTCCCGATCCTGATGGCCGCGTGGAAACTCGCCCCGGCACTCGCCGCCGGCAACTGCGTGGTGCTCAAACCGGCCGAGCAAACCCCGCTGGGCATCACTGTGTTGCTGGAACTGATCGGCGACCTGCTGCCGCCAGGGGTGCTGAACATTGTTCAGGGCTATGGCAAAGAAGCCGGCGAAGCGCTGGCCACCAGCAAACGCATCGCCAAAATCGCTTTCACCGGATCGACCCCGGTCGGCTCGCACATCATGAAATGCGCGGCCGAGAACATCATTCCATCCACCGTGGAACTGGGCGGCAAGTCGCCGAACATCTTCTTCGAAGACATCATGCAGGCCGAACCGACCTTTATCGAGAAAGCCGCTGAAGGTCTGGTGCTGGCGTTCTTCAATCAGGGCGAAGTCTGCACCTGCCCTTCCCGCGCGCTGGTGCAAGAATCGATCTACGACGAGTTCATGGCCGTCGTCATGAAGAAAGTCCTGCAAATCAAACGTGGCGATCCGCTGGACACCGACACCATGGTCGGCGCGCAGGCGTCCGAGCAGCAATTCGACAAAATCCTTTCGTACCTGGAAATCGCCAAGGGCGAAGGCGCCGAGCTGCTCACCGGCGGCAAGGTGGAAAAACTCGAGGGCAATCTGTCGACCGGCTATTACATCCAGCCGACCCTGCTCAAGGGCACCAACAAGATGCGCGTGTTCCAGGAAGAAATCTTTGGCCCGGTGGTGAGCATCACCACCTTCAAGGACGAAGCCGAAGCGCTGGCGATCGCCAACGATACCGAGTTCGGCCTCGGCGCCGGCCTGTGGACCCGCGACATCAACCGCGCCTACCGCATGGGCCGCGCGATCAAGGCTGGTCGCGTGTGGACCAACTGCTACCACCTGTACCCGGCGCATGCCGCGTTCGGCGGATACAAGAAGTCCGGCGTTGGGCGTGAAACCCACAAGATGATGCTCGATCACTATCAACAGACCAAAAACCTGCTGGTGAGCTACGACATCAATCCGCTGGGCTTCTTCTAAAACCTGAGGGCGACTCAGATATTTCTGTGTCGCCCGTTCAACCGCTTTCGCGAGCAGGCTCGCTGCCACAAGGGAGTTGTGCCGCACCACATACACAGGCTCGCCACAAATCCACTGTGGGAGCGAGCCTGCTCGCGAAGGCATCCTGTCTGACACACCATCAATGGTCTGGCCGCTCTGGCACGGCCCTTGCGTACCCGTCATTCAGGATTTGCACAAACCTGCCGCTGCGTGAACAGCACCCATCCACCTCAACCGCATCGCCCGAAAGTCCAACAGATCGAACAATAAAAAACAGAGAGGACTTATGACTTCCACCACACAGCTCAAACCCACACTCGGCACCCTGCACCTCTGGGGCATTGCCGTCGGCCTGGTGATTTCCGGCGAATACTTCGGCTGGAGTTACGGCTGGGGCACCGCCGGCACCTTGGGTTTTCTGGTCACGGCGCTGATGGTCGCGACCATGTACACCTGCTTCATCTTCAGCTTCACCGAATTAACCACCGCCATCCCCCACGCCGGGGGGCCGTTTGCCTACAGCCGTCGGGCCTTCGGTGAGAAAGGCGGATTGATCGCCGGCATCGCCACGCTGATCGAGTTCGTCTTTGCGCCACCAGCGATTGCCATGGCCATTGGCGCCTATCTGAATGTGCAATACCCGGAGCTTGATCCGAAGATTGCCGCCGTCGGTGCGTATTTCGTGTTCATGACCCTGAACATCCTCGGCGTCAGCATCGCGGCGACCTTTGAGCTGGTAGTCACCGTGCTCGCCGTTGCCGAGTTGCTGGTGTTCATGGGCGTGGTTGCGCCGGGCTTCAGCTTCAGCAATTTCGTGCTCAATGGTTGGTCGGGCGCCAACGAATTCACCCTGGGTTCGATTCCGGGGATCTTCGCGGCAATACCTTTCGCGATCTGGTTCTTCCTCGCCATCGAAGGCGCGGCCATGGCCGCCGAAGAGGCGAAAGACCCGAAACGCACGATTCCCAAGGCCTACGTCAGTGGCATTCTGACCTTGGTCTTTCTAGCGATCGGCGTGATGGTCATGGCTGGCGGCGTCGGCGACTGGCGCCAACTGTCGAACATCAACGATCCGCTGCCACAAGCGATGAAAGCCGTGGTTGGCAACAACTCGTCGTGGATGCACATGCTGGTGTGGATCGGCCTGTTCGGTCTGGTGGCGAGCTTCCACGGGATCATTCTTGGCTACTCGCGACAGTTCTTCGCCCTCGCCCGTGCCGGTTATCTGCCTAAAGGGCTGGCCAAGCTGTCGCGCTTCCAGACGCCGCACCGAGCGATTCTGGCTGGCGGCGTGATCGGCATCGCAGCGATTTACAGCGATGGTCTGGTCAATCTGCAAGGCATGACCCTGACCGCCGCGATGATCACCATGTCGGTGTTCGGCGCCATTGTGATGTACATCATCAGCATGCTCAGCCTGTTCAGACTGCGCAAAACCGAGCCGAACCTGGAGCGCACCTTCCGTGCGCCGGGCTATCCGGTGGTGCCGGCCATTGCGCTGTTTCTGGCGGTGGTGTGCCTGATCGCGATGGCGTGGTTCAACACGCTGATCGGCTGTGTGTTCCTCGGTTTCATGGCCGCCGGCTATCTGTACTTCCAGCTGACCGCCAAGCAACGCGCCGATGCCCCGACAGACGCTATGCTCGAAGGTATCTAGTTGCACCGGTACCGGGCCTTTCGCCCGGTGCCCGCTATATAGAGGTGCACACAACACCTGTAGGAGTGAGCCTGCTCGCGATCGCATCGACGCGGTATGACTGTTGTACCGAGTTGCCTGCATCGCGAGCAGGCTCACTCCTACATAAAGCAGATTGCAGCAATTATTGGAGGACACCGCCCCATGGCCGCATTCGCCCATTCCGTCGGCGCCCAGACCTATCGCTTTGACAGCCTCAAGGACGTCATGGCCAAGGCCAGCCCCGCTCGTTCGGGGGACTTTCTCGCCGGCGTCGCCGCGCTCAACGACGGCGAGCGCGTGGCCGCGCAAATGGCGCTGGCCGACATTCCGCTCACGCATTTCCTGCAAGAAGCGCTGATTCCCTATGAGGCCGATGAAGTCACCCGGCTGATCATCGACACCCACGACAAACAGGCCTTCGCCGTGGTCAGCCATCTCACGGTGGGCGGTTTCCGCGACTGGCTGCTCAGCGACGCTGCCGACGAAACCAGCCTGCGCGCCCTCGCCCCCGGCCTGACCCCGGAAATGGTCGCCGCCGTATCGAAGATCATGCGCGTGCAGGACCTGGTGCTGGTGGCGCAAAAGATCCGTGTCGTGACCAAGTTTCGCGGCACCCTCGGCCTGCGCGGACGCCTGTCGACGCGCCTGCAACCCAATCACCCGACCGACGAACCTTCCGGCATCGCCGCGAGCATTCTCGATGGCCTGCTTTACGGTAACGGCGACGCGATGATCGGCATCAACCCGGCCACCGACAGCATCGCTTCGATCTGCGCAATGCTGGAAATGCTCGACGCGATCATCCAGCGCTACGACATCCCGACTCAGGCCTGCGTGCTGACCCACGTCACCACCTCCATCGAAGCGATCAATCGCGGTGTGCCGCTGGACCTGGTGTTCCAGTCAATTGCCGGCACCGAAGCGGCCAATGCCAGTTTCGGCATCAACCTGAATGTCTTGCAGGAAGGCTATGACGCCGGCCTGAGCCTGAATCGCGGCACCCTCGGGCAGAACCTGATGTATTTCGAAACCGGTCAAGGCAGTGCACTGTCAGCCAACGCCCATCACGGCGTCGACCAACAGACCTGCGAAACCCGGGCCTACGCCGTGGCGCGACATTTCAAGCCGTTTCTGGTCAACACGGTCGTAGGATTTATCGGCCCGGAATACCTCTACAACGGCAAACAGATCATCCGCGCCGGCCTCGAAGACCATTTCTGCGGCAAGCTGCTCGGTGTGCCGATGGGCTGCGATATCTGCTACACCAACCACGCCGAAGCCGATCAGGACGACATGGACACCCTGCTGACGTTGCTCGGTGTCGCCGGGATCAACTTCATCATGGGCATCCCTGGCTCCGACGACATCATGCTCAATTACCAGACCACCTCGTTCCATGACGCGCTCTACGCGCGGCAGACCCTGGGCCTGAAACCGGCGCCGGAGTTCGAGCAATGGCTGGCAAACATGGGCATCTTCACCCAAGCGGATGGCAAGGTTCGCTTCGGTAACAATTTGCCGCCGGCCTTCCGCCAGGCGCTGGCGCAACTGGGATGAGTCACATGGAAAAACCGCCCATCGACCCGCAAAACCCATGGCTGGAGCTACGCCGCCTGACCCCGGCGCGCATTGCTCTGGGCCGTACCGGCACCAGCCTGCCAACCCATGCGCAACTGGACTTCCAGTTTGCCCACGCGCAGGCGCGCGATGCCGTGCATCTGCCCTTCGATCATGCTGGCCTCAGCGCGCAACTGAGCGAGCGCGGACGCGAAAGTCTGTTGCTGCACAGCGCCGCAGTGGATCGCAACAGCTACCTGCAACGCCCGGATCTGGGGCGCAAGCTGAGCGATGAATCGGCACAGGCCTTGCGCGAGTACGCGGCGGCGCATCCGGGCGGTGTCGATCTGGCAATTGTCGTGGCTGACGGCCTGTCGGCACTGGCGGTGCATCGGCATACCTTGCCGTTTCTCACACGACTGGAAGAACAGATGAGCGCCGACGGCTGGTCGATGGCGCCCGTTATCCTGGTGGAACAGGGCCGCGTTGCCGTCGGCGACGAGATCGGCCAATTGCTCGGCGCAAAAATGCTGGTGATGTTGATCGGCGAACGCCCGGGCCTCAGTTCTCCGGACAGCCTTGGTTTGTATTTCACCTACAATCCAAAGATTGGCCTGACCGACGCCTGCCGCAACTGCATTTCCAATGTAAGGCTCGAAGGCTTGAGCTACGGCATGGCGGCGCATCGCTTGCTGTATTTGATGCGCGAAGCTTGTCGCAGACAGCTGTCGGGCGTGAATCTGAAGGACGAAGCACAGGTTCAGACGCTGGAGTCGGACGCCGGTGCGGACATGAAAGGAAACTTCCTACTCAGCCCGCCCCCTACCTGAACCGTTTCCGCATTGCGTTTCTGCGCCGGTTTAAGGCAGGATCGATGCACGGCCGCACGGGTTTCCCATCGCCGTCAGAGCAGTTGAAGACAGCCACTTGAAGACGAGACCTATCATGCGGATTATTCAAGCGACCCTCGAACATCTGGATTTGTTGACCCCGTTGTTCGTCAAATATCGCGAGTTCTACGGTTCCCTGCCTTACCCGGATTCCTCCCGCGCCTTTCTTGAAAAGCGTCTGCGTCGCAAGGAGTCGGTGATCTATCTGGCCCTGGCCGATGATGACGACAAGAAACTGATGGGCTTCTGTCAGCTCTATCCAAGCTTCTCCTCGTTGTCACTCAAGCGCGTGTGGATCCTCAACGACATCTACGTCGCCGAAGACGCTCGCCGCCAACTGGTCGCCGACAACCTGATCCGCACCGCGAAGAAAATGGCCAAGGAAACCCAAGCCGTGCGCATGCGCGTCTCTACCAGTAGCAACAATGAAGTCGCGCAGAAAACCTACGAGTCCATCGGGTTCAAGGAAGACACCGAGTTCAAGAACTACGTATTGCCGATCAGCGAAGAGCTCTGATCGCGTAGGCAACCAGTGATGAGGGAGTCAGCTCCCTCAGCCACGCTGGGTACAGCCTGACAATTGTTCACACCCCGACATCCCCCGCTACAAAACCAACGCGCTTTTCATCTTTCAGACCGTATAATCCCGATCTTTCCGGCTTGTAAGAAAAACTACACCCCGCTGTAGGCTTACACGAAGTCATCCGCACAGGCCTGCCGAGTCGGGCCGTCAAACAGGTGCCCCCATGGATTTCAACCCGCTCGACCTTATCCTGCATCTCGATGTTTACCTCGACTTGCTAGTGAACAACTACGGGCCATGGATCTACGCCATCCTGTTTCTGGTGATCTTCTGTGAAACCGGTCTGGTGGTGATGCCATTCCTGCCGGGTGATTCGTTGCTGTTCATCGCCGGCGCCGTGGCGGCAGGCGGCGGCATGGACCCCGTGCTGCTGGGCGGTCTGCTGATGCTCGCGGCCATACTGGGCGACAGCACCAACTACGTGATCGGACGAACGGCCGGAGAAAAGCTGTTCAGCAACCCGAACTCGAAAATCTTCCGTCGCGATTACCTGCAACAAACCCACGACTTCTACGACAAGCACGGCGGCAAAACCGTGACGCTGGCGCGTTTCCTGCCGATCATCCGCACCTTCGCGCCGTTTGTCGCTGGCGTGGCGAAGATGCCCTACCCGCGTTTCTTCGGTTTCAGCGTGTTCGGCACGGTGCTGTGGGTTGGCGGTCTGGTGACCCTGGGTTATTTCTTTGGCAACGTGCCATTCATCAAGAAAAACCTGTCGCTGCTGGTCGTCGGCATCATCCTGCTGTCGTTGGTCCCGATGATCATCGGCGTGGTTCGCAGCCGTTTCGGCGGCACCAAAGCCCAATCGCACTAAGCCGATGTGGTCGTTGAGCGCCTGGCGTCGCCGGCGCCTTCTGGCGAAGCACCCGATTGCCGACGACATGTGGCAACGGGTGCGACATCACCTGAGTTTTCTGGATGGCATCAGCGCTGCCGAAGACCAGTGGCTGCGCGAAGCCTGCGTGCTGTTCCTCGAAGACAAACACCTGAGCGCCCTGCCCGGCGTCGAGTTGCATCAGGAACAACGCCTGTTGCTCGCGGCGCAGGCGCAATTGCCGCTGCTGCATCTGGGCGATTTGAACTGGTATCAGGGGTTTCACGAGATCGTGCTGTATCCCGACGACTTCCTCAGCCCGCAACGTCACCGCGACGCCAGCGGTGTCGAACACGAATGGGACGGCGAGCATAGCGGCGAAGCCTGGCAACAAGGGCCGATCATCCTCGCCTGGCCCGGCGTGATGGCCAGTGGTGGCTGGGAAGGCTATAACCTGGTCATCCACGAACTGGCGCACAAACTCGACATGCTCAACGGTGACGCCAACGGCCTGCCGCCGCTGCACGCCGACATGCGCGTCAGCGACTGGGCAGACGTCATGCAAAAGGCTTACGACGATCTCAACCGTCAGCTCGACCATGACCCTGACGCCGAAACCGCCATTGATCCCTACGCCGCCGAGAACCCGGCGGAGTTCTTTGCGGTCACCAGCGAATATTTCTTCAGCGCCCCGGATCTGCTGCATGAAGCTTATCCACAGGTGTATGCGCAGTTGCAGCTTTTCTACCGCCAGGACCCGTTGAGCCGGTTGCGGCAACTTCAGGCCACAGACCCGGTCTATCAGGCGCACGACTAAGCGCTGCACGACTTTCGGTACATGGCGTCGACGGCAGAATATGCCTATAATCGCCGCCACTTTTTGGTCAATCCGGCCAAGTGTTTTTGGTCAACTACGGGGGCAACGCCCAATGAGCTACAGCAAGATTCCGGCTGGCAAAGACCTGCCGAACGACATCTACGTCGCGATCGAGATCCCGGCCAACCACGCGCCGATCAAATACGAAATCGACAAAGACAGCGATTGCCTGTTCGTTGACCGTTTCATGGCCACCCCAATGTTCTACCCGGCCAACTACGGTTACATCCCGAACACCCTGGCTGACGACGGTGATCCCCTCGACGTGCTGGTTGTGACCCCTTACCCGGTTGCGCCAGGCTCGGTGATCCGCGCGCGTCCAGTCGGCATCCTGAACATGACCGACGACGGCGGCGGCGATGCCAAAGTCATCGCAGTGCCACACGACAAGCTGTCCCAGCTGTACGTCGATGTGAAGGAATACACCGACCTGCCACCACTGCTGATCCAGCAGATCGAGCACTTCTTCGCGAACTACAAAGATCTCGAAAAAGGCAAATGGGTCAAGATCGAAGGCTGGGCCGGTGCAGACGCCGCCCGCGAAGCGATCACCAAGTCGGTTGCCGCCTACAAAGGCTAAGCACCAGCGCTACCCGTGAGGCTTGAACAAAACCCCGGTTGATCCGGGGTTTTTTGTGCCCGGGAAAAGCTGTCTTAAACAAAGTGTTTATGACGGACTACAGAAAAGTTTTAGCCTGTGTAATTTCCCACAAGACCGTCTTACATCCCGTCGCAAAATTCAGCCCGTTTTTGAACGTCCGGTTTATTCAAACCGCTCTGGCACGGCCGTAGACTCCGTGTTTATGAGAAAGAACACTAGCGGTCCAAGATTCAAGGCACTCCTGGAAGCTGCGAACATCTCGACGACGGGTTTCGCAAAGTTCTGGGGCACGGAAGCCCAAAATGTCCACAACTGGTACACCCGGGGCGTCCCGGCGTATCGCATGGAAGAAGTCTCACGCCTGCTGTCCGTCAACAGCGAATGGCTGAAAACCGGCGAAGGCATAAAGGAGTTACCGAGCCTGACTCCGCCTGCCAGCAACGGCGACAGCTTCGATGCCCACGACCCTCAGGGCGCCTATCGATTCATCCACCCCAACGACATCGAGCTGGCCTTCTTCAAGGAAACGCCACTGACCAAGGGCTCCGATAAAAACCACGTCATTCAGGACCCGGACCTGTCCATCCGTCTGCTGCGCGCACAGCTTGATCAACTGGAAATCCGCCCTGCCGACGCCATCTGCGCACACATGATCGGCAACAGCATGGCCGAGCGCATCGAGGACGGCTCCGTCGTCGCCATCGATCGAGGCCTGACCCAAGTCGTCGACGGCGAGATCTACGCCATCGAACACGACGGCATGCTGCGCATCAAATACTTGCACCGCATGCCCGGCAACGGCCTGCGCCTGCGCAGCCACAACAGCGCCGAATACCCGGACGAAGTGTTCCGCCCGGCGCAGATCGAAGAGCAACGGATTCACATATTGGGCTGGGTGTTCTGGTGGTCGACGGTGAGCAAGCGGCGGCCGGTGGTGCCGTTTCTCTAGAGAAAGTTGAGTCTCTCGGCAAACATCGATCCCTGTGGGAGCGAGCCTGCTCGCGAAGAGGCCCGGACAATCGGTACAAATCCCGGATTTCTGGCGTAGACGTCGCTCTAAACCGCACTTCAGGCTGGGAATCCCAAGCAAAACTCAGTATCCTGCGCCCCACATTTGCGCATCGACCCGCCCCGCGGCTCAGACAGCGCCCGACGCGGCAGACCAACGTCTGACCAAGTCCCACAGCCGGACGCAGATCCGGATGTACGTTTTGAAGGCTGGCAAGGCTTACCAAAAATAGGCCAAGCCAGTCCCCGAGAAGCCGGCCACAAGCCGGCTTTTTAATGCCTGAAATAAACCCGACCCTGACATCAAGAGGCATCCGGCGCCAAGGGGCATCGATGAGCAAACCTACCCGTTGTCTGAGCCTGTTTATTGGTGCGAGCCTGTCCTTTCTGGCGAAGGCAGCCCCGGTACAGTTCACCGATTACCGTACTTTTTATGAGTCGCTGGGCAGCAACCTGTTCACAGGGCCCGGGATCGAACTGGCCATGCCCTGCTCGGAATCACCGAGGCATTGCCTTTGGGTCAACGCCATGCGCCCGGCGTTTGAACTCGATGACCAGGCGCAGTGGAGCGCTCCCGAAGGGTTGGCTCTCAGCCCGCCCAAAGGCATACCCGAGATTGTCTTCGATGGCGAGACCCTGGCGATCGGCAAACAGCGTTGGCCACTGCGCGACGCCAGCAACTTCGCGCCACCGGCATGGCGCACAAAGGATCCCGTCGACCCGGAAAATCTGGCATCGGCCACGGTCTGGCGCCAAGGCAGCTCAACGTGTGTCGAGATGCAGTATGTGAGCAGTGGTCGCGGTGTTCGCTACACTCATGTGTTGTTGGTACACGCGCAACAGCTCTACGCACTACCGCCGCTGTTTGCGTCCTGTGCGGGCGTTCGCAGGGCGCCGCAGAACCAGTTCAGTTATCCGGACAATGCCTATCTGGGTCCGGAGCTGGAAAATAATCCTCTCGGTCTGAAAATGGATTATCTGCTGTCCGATGGCAAAACGCCGGTTGCGCAGTACCTGTTGCACTTCCCGGCTCCGGGAAACCCCTACGTATTTGAGGCGCAACGTCAATAAGCATCCGCGTGCAAATCTGTCATGACCTTGCCGCAGCACAAGGTCATCATGGTCGGGGATCAACGTGAAGGGTCAGCCGCTCGCCCCCACGCCTCGCGACCAACGGGGTAACTTTCAAGGAAGAAATACACGATGAATGACGCGGCTCAGGCAAAGAAAATCTGTTTCGTCCCTTCGCGCCTCCCGACCAGTGACAACCTGCGCGCCGACGATGACGGTACGGCCTGCTTGCGTCGCAAGAGTAAAAACCGCACGTCTCTCAATCCTGCCTGCCTGCTTCTCATCGGTTTTTTCCTGACCAGCCCTCTGGCTCAAGCGGTTGAACAGCCGCTGACGCTCACCCGTTGCTTTGCCAGTCCACCTTCCGCCGTCACGGCCTATACCTCGGCCAATGAAACGGCAGCCATGCCAGTGGAAGCCCGTTACCGCGCGCCAGCCACCTCGCCCCGTCTGGACACTCTGGATGTGCTCGCCGTCGGCATAAGTCTCGACGTATTCCGGCAGGGTCAGGTCTGGAAAGCCTTGCAGGAGCAGAATGCAAAACACGCCGAAGCCCTGCACGCCGGCAGCATCTTGCCGACTGATCCAGGAAAATATCCGGTGGATAGCGACGACAAGGACATGGCCTACGACAAGCGCAAGGCTGATGCGCTGGAACTGGGTTTGCGCGACTTCGTGGAGAAATGGCCCATCCCGACCATCACGGTCGTGCGTGGCTGGAATCCTGATACACCAAACCTGCGCTTCTCTCCAGAAAGAACCCGAAAAATGCTCTCAGGCATGGCCAACGCTTACCGCACGGAAGCGGGCCTGCACTGGCATCGCGTGCGTAATCTGCAAGACGGCATTGTCTGCAACGACACCCCAGAAGGTCTGTTGGAAGAGTTGTTCCGGTTGTTCGAGCAAAACCCCGACCTCCCCGCCGTGCTGATCTACAACGTGGAGGGCTTCAGCATGTCGTTTGCCCTCTCCGCAAAAAAAGCGCCGCTGATTGGTGGACCCGGGCCGCGTAAGCCCGGTGAACTCACCGACTCGATGGTCGCCATGGTGGTCGGGCGCCCCGAGCGCGTCGAATGGCTGCGTTACTACGCTCAGTTTGCCAGGATCAACAAGAACAAAATCGACCCGGAGTTCACCGGCTGGGGAGCGCGCAAACCCGCCGTGGCATTTCAGCCCTCGCCATTCATCCCTCAACCCTGGACCCAGCGTGCGTTCGAACAATGGGATGCGCTGCCGATACTGGCCAGGCTGCATCGGCCGGTCAGCGTGTCGCTGCGGCGGCCGGATAACGGTGAACCGCTGGAGCATGAGGCCGTGACGCTGAAACTGGCCGCTGGCTGGCAAGAGGCCACAGCCGGGCTCGCGCAAAAGCCGACCCGGCTGTTCTTTGACAGTGGCTCGAACGCCACGGCAATGGCGCAACTGTTGCCGGCGCTCAACGCGGCACACCGTTCACTGAACCTGCTCGATTCTCGCGCGGGTTACGACCTGACTCAGCGCTTGGGTGACACGGGCTCGGCGTCGCCTTTTGTCGGGCTCACGCTCGCGACGATGGCCAGTTACTTGAATGCAGACACCAGCGTGGTCATGCCGATGCGGCGTCAGGATCAGGCAACGATCATCGCCGTGACCTCTGCAACACCCGGAAAGAAACCGGTGGGTAACGAGCACTTCAGCGTCACCTTGATGCCATCCACCGCCAGTACCTATTCAGCCCCGTGAACCGCAGATACGGCGTGAGCCTTTAGGCGGTTCCGCTGTGTCATTCGGCAACCGACACTTGCCAATTGCAATGGCTCGGTGCTAAATCCCGCCCAGTCACCGCCCTCTGTTTTTACCCGCATCCCCGACCCCGGCCGGATTCCGGTATTGAGCCTCACGGGAATCCATGGAATGGCCCTGCATATCCCGACCCTGCTGGTCGTTTCGGTCTTCGTCTTCTTTTTGATGGGGCTTTTGACGCTGCACGCCTGGTATCGCGAAACCCGTGAGCCGCCGCTGGCGTACCTCGGCAGCATGATGCTGCTGGGCGCCTTGGGCGTGGTATTGGTCAGTTGGCGTGATCGAGGGGTCGACTTCATTCCCATTGTGTTCGGCAATGTTGTTCTATTGCTCAGTGCAGCGCTGAACTGGACGGCCATGCGCACGCTGGTCGGGCGCAGACCGTCAGTGTTCGGCATTCTGGCAGGTGCGCTCGCCTGGCTGACCTTGTGTCTGATTCCCGCCTTCTACGAGTCGATGCCAAATCGGGTTTTAATCTACTCCTTGCTGGCATTCGGTTACGGCGTGATGACAACGCTGGAGCTCTGGCGCAGCCGCCACACCCTGGACGTCGCGTTTATGCCGGCGCTGGTGCTGACCGTTTTGCACACTGTGTTCTACGCCGTTCGCAGTGCGACCGATGAAGGGCTGCCGGTGACCAAAGCCCTGCTGGGCAGTGGCGAAGGTGTGCCGTTTTTCTCGTTCATGCTGTTCGAGTCAATGCTGTATGTCATCGGCATTGCCTACATCACGTTGGCGATGGTCAAGGAGCGTGCCGAGCTCAAGCTCAAAGCGGCTGCGTTCAGCGATCCGCTGACGGGCATTGGCAATCGTCGCGCGTTCATGATGAACGCCGGGCAGTTGCTTGCCGACAGTCAGCAACACGCGGAACCAGCGGCGTTGTTGCTTTGTGATCTGGATAACTTCAAGCGTCTGAATGACACCTATGGCCATCCCGTCGGCGATCAGGCGTTGATTGCCTTTGGCCGGATCGTGGTGGAGAGCCTGCGCAAGGAAGATGTATCGGGCCGGATTGGTGGTGAGGAGTTTGCCTGCTTGCTCAACGATTGCGATGAGCAAACCGCCCTGGAGATTGCCGAACGGATCCGCCGTTCGTTCTCGCAATTGTCGATTCTTGAGCCGGGTTTGCTCAGCGTCAGCATCGGCGTAGTAACCACCCGTGAATCCGGCTACGACTTGTCACGCCTGCTCTCGGAAGCGGATCAGGCGTTGTACGGCGCCAAGGATCAGGGGCGCAATCGTGTACAGACGTTGCGTTCGCTGTACTTGAGCCTTACCGATAACTAATGCCCAACAAACGGCCATTCCAATAAGCCATTAGCACATTCGCCCTAATTGCCCCGGTCGGCACCCGCCACTAAATTTCCATTCTGTTTTTGTGCACTACAAAAGCGCCAAGGAATGGAGCAGCACCATGTCATCGTTTTTCAAACCGAGTAAATCCCTCGCTCTACTGACTGCACTCTTGATGGCCACTTCAGCCTCAGCAGAAGAGCCGAACCCCGTCGGCGACTGGTGGATCATTTACGGCAACGGTGTCCCGCACAAAAACATCATGTATGTCGCCGACAAAACTTCTGTGGTGCCTTCAACGCGCACCCAGGGCGCGCAGATGTTGGCGGTGACGCTGGTGTATGAAGAGCCGGGCAAGCCGATGATTGATGCCTACAACCTGGAAGTTCAGTGCAAGACCAACAAGCTGCGGTTTGTTAATGGCCAGTCGGTGGATCGAATTGCCTACATGCTGCGCCACCTGAAAGTGAACGAACAATGGCAGCAGCCGAAGGAGTTTTGGGTGCAGCGCGCCTTGGCTTTCGTTTGTTCTCCAGAGAAAAAAGACATGATTGCCGTGGGCAAGATGGAGCATTTGCAGATGATCCAGGGCCTGCAGCAAATGTTCTTCAAACTGGCACCGATTCAAGAGAAAGGCCAAATGATGGACAACCTCGACTCGATACTGGGCAACAAGTAACAACCGGATTACCAAACGCTATTTTGTCTCGTACATGACACCGGGAGTCATGATGAATCAATGGACCAAGACGTTACTGACGCTGCTGATGACAGCCACCGTATCAATGGTTAGCGGCTGCCACCTGATTGCGCAGTCGCGCTGGGAAGGACGGGATGTTCAGGAAGCACTCGATCTGTTCGGCAAACCCGACTCAATGAAAAAACAAACCGCTGCCAGCGGGGAGAATCTTGCCGTTCTCACGTGGTACAAGTCCTCCAGCTGGACCACCACAGAAGCGGCCGGCACGTCCATGAATCACACCAGTAACGGCATGGTGTACACCGAGTACTACGACACGGTCGGGCATAGCTCTGACTGCAAACTGGAAGCCACCGTCAATAAAGCCAAAAAGATCGTGCTGTTTCGTATCGAGGACGGAAAGATCATTCACGGTAAGTGCATCAACGTTCCGTTCGTACCCGGTTACATTCCGCCCGGCTTCTAGTGCTGTCCCTGAGCAAGTATTTGCTCAGGGATAACTGAACGACTTCACCAACGTCAGCTCACCCACCGCGCGCATCGGGATCAGAAACGTCTCCATTTTCTCGCTCGGCGTGCCTTCCTCAGTAATCACCGTCACCTGCGCCGTCGTCAGCGGCTGCACGGCCTCATCCCCACCCTCGTCATCCCCGCGATAGCCACCGCCGTAATAATTCACGTACACCAGATACTGCCCTTTGATCGGCGCTGGCATGGCGAAGATTTCCGGGCCATAACCGGTGGTGACGTCGACGTCGAGCGCGGCGCCGTTGGCGGCGCTGCGGTTGCCGTACCAGATGTGCGCGCCGTCAGGGGTGACCAGGTGCAGGTCGAGGTCGGTGCCGTCACTGTCCCACGCCAGCAGTACGCGCAGTTTCGCCGGGGTCGCGCCGCCGCTGGTGTTGAGGAATTGCGTGCGGTGGCGTTGCTGACCGTCGGGGCTGCGCACTTCGACGCTGTTGCTGCCGTTGGGAAAGGAGAATGGGCGGTCGAAGTGGCCGCTGTCGTCGATTTTCAGCGGCATGCTCACACCGTTGACGATCAAGCGACCGGGTTCATTCACCTTTGCCGTGGCTTTGATCTCGCCGCTGATGCGCGCAGTATTGGCCTGGCCGACCGGGGTATTGACCGATGAGGCCGGGTAGTTGACGGTCTGGCGGAAGCTTTCGCCCTCACCTTCCGGTGCGCCGCTGCGCCAGCCGCCGACCGGGGTGTCGAGTTTGACGCTGTCGGCAGCAATGGCCGGCGAGAGCGCAGTCAAGGTGCAGAGCAGCAGCAAGACCTGTGGATAACGGAGTGTCATGGTCTATTCCAGCAAAAGGTGACGGGCGAGCCCTTCGATGTAGGTTTCATCCTGGCCGTTGGGGTGTGCTTCAAAGGCCAGGTGCAGATATTCGTGGGTCAGGTCGAGGCGATCCTGCAGGGTCAGTACGCCACGCACGTAAATACGTTGGCGTTCGCGATCGACAAAGGGACGACCGAAAGCGAGTTTGCACACGGCGAATGTGCTGACTTCGTTGTAGCCGGTTTCGCTTTCCAGCGTCGGGCGCCAACCGCGTCGCTGTTTCTGCAACCAGTCTTGCGCGGCGGGCAATGCTTCGCAGGAGGCGACCGGGTTGTCCCAGCGACTGAGGCTGGCGCGCGGATAGGCGTGCAGCAGAATCGCGTCGTAGCGCTGGCCGGCATTGGCTTGCTCGACGGCTTGTTGCCAGGCGAGTTTGTCCGGGCCGGGTTGATCGGAGTGATAGGTGACGGTGCTACCAGCCAAAACCAGATCCGCCGTCCATGCCGCAATGTTGCGCGACTCGGCGGAGGCCGGGCGCGGGGCGACACGCTGGCGATTGCTGCTGTCATCGATACTCAGACAATCGCCGTTACGTGTGGCGTTTTGCAGCAGATACGTGCGGATCGCTACGGCCAAAGCCTTGGCCGCTTCGGCAGGTTCAGGTTTGGCTTCACGCTCCAGCACGCGGGCGACGTATTCTTCGCGATCAAGCCTTGCGACGAGTTTGTCGTTGAGCAGAAACAGTTCGCCGTCGCTATGGATATCCAGCGCGTTGCCGTTGGCGAATTCAACGCGGTAATCGCCTTGCAACGGGCCGGAAGTCACCACCCGCTCGCCAGTCAGAACCCGTGTAAGCGGATAACGCGAAAACAACCCGACTTCAACACAACGCCCCGCCTCTGCCGGCCATACCGCTGGCAAAACGGTCGCCAACGCCTGGCCGTAATGGCGCAAAACCATTTGGCTGGTGCCACGTCCGCCCGCCCAGATCGGTGCGCCATCCGCCGTCCAACCGGCAAACCCACCCTGCCGCGACTGCGGATCCTGATCACCGAGCCAGCTCCAGGTTTTCACCCGCAAGCGCCCGCCCAGTTCACCGGCGACATTTCCGTCTGCCGCATTCAGCACTACATCGAGCAGCACTCGACGCGCCTGATCCTGCGCTGGCAACGAGGCC
This sequence comes from Pseudomonas sp. AIG, assembly GCF_977020205.1. NCBI lineage: Bacteria > Pseudomonadati > Pseudomonadota > Gammaproteobacteria > Pseudomonadales > Pseudomonadaceae > Pseudomonas > Pseudomonas sp. AIG. The sequence goes on from NZ_CDROCK010000011.1 coordinate 94,765, forward strand.
AGGACCTTAAGCAGTTCAACCACGGAAACCCGTTGCGCCGGTTGCACCGAAGGCAGATCGAGCAACCACGACGGCGCCTGCCGCGCCTGCCAATAGGTTCGCCAATCCGCCGCCGAAATCCCCAACCGTGCAGGCTCGAAATACAATCCGCAGGATTTCACCAGCGCCTGATCACGCTCGATCCTGCCGCCCGCTGAGCAGCAATAAACCTCTTCCTTCGACTGTCCGCGACATTCATACGCCGGCTCACGCGCACCGGTATCGACCAGCCACGCGTAGACAAACAACTTCCACAGACTGCCCAACGGCGTATCCAGCGATGACGGCAACGGTTCACGGGCGACCAATTGCGTCTGACTCAACGACAACAACTCGCCCTTGTATGCCACGCGCAGCGGCTCATCCTGCGCCGTCGCCAGCGCAGGCATCACACACATCAGCAGCCACAGCAGCGGCCGGGTCATGTCAGTTGACCGTGACCTGACCGAGGGCGGCTTTCGCTTCCTGGGCCTGATGCTGCGGCGCGTAGACCTGCTTGAAACGCACCGGCGGCAGGTTGAACTGGCCCTTCTGCGAGAAGCGCACCAGATGGCGCAGGCGCAACTCACCGCTCAACGCATCGACCGGCACCGCGTAAGCCAGTTGACCCGGTTCGAAACGCGCCTTCTCCAGCGCAGTCGGCTCGGTGCCGTCCTTGCCCTGCAACTTGATACCCCACGTGGTGCGCTCAACATCGGCGCCCGGTGGCAGCGGCACTTCGAGCATGCCGTAGCGCAGCGGTTTCGGCGCTTTGCTGGTGAGGATCACTTCGTCCAGATACAGGCTGTCGCTGGACAGCGGCTTGGTGCCGATCGGCTCCAGTTTGAAGGTGAAGGCTTCATCGCCCGGCACCAGTCGCGACAGGCGACGGGTGATGGTCACGGCCATTGGATCGACCGGCGGCTGCTGGGTCTGGAAGCTCAACGCCGCACGCAGTGGGCGCTCCTGAGTCCCCGACACCGTCAACACACCCGGCACCGGCGTGGCGCCCTGCCAAGTCCAGTACATCTCACCGGTTGCACCGTAGTTTTTCTTCCAGCCTTCACCCGGTGTGAGGGCAATAGTCGGCGACGCCTGGGCGATGCTGCGTTGCAACCAGGTCAGCGCCAGCGCACGTTCGAGGGTCGATTGCTGCGGCAACAGTCGTTGCAACAGCACCGTCGCACGGGCCTGATCGAACGGTTGCAGCGACAGGTTCAGCGCCTCGGCAAACGGCTGCGAGCTGACCGACAGACGCTGTTGTGCAGCTCCCACCTGACGATTGAACGCGTCCGGCAAGGCGACTTTCGACTGCGAGGCCAAAGCAGCGGTCAACACCCGCGCTGCGGCCAGACCGAGCGCCGAATCCGGATCGCTCATCACCAGACTGTCTTCGCCATCGTCCATCAGGGTTTCGGCGTTACCTTCACCGGCCTTGGCCAGATCCTCCATCAAACCGCTGAGCAATGTGCTCACCGGCAAATGCATCTGCTTGGCAAACGACAGAATCAGCGCCCGTTGCAGCAATGGCGTGTTTGGCGCTTGCTTTGCGTACACCTCCAGCACCCGCTGCCAGTGCTCCGGCGGCAAGGTCAGCTCCAACACTTGGCTGGCATTCCAGTCGGCGTAATAAGCGTAAGCGGTGAGGAAAGCATCCGGCTCACCGTCGTAACCCCACCAAGTGAAACTCGCCGATGGCCCGGCCATTTGCACCAGACGCAGACGGCTGTTCTGCATGATCAGGCGCAAGCGATCACGGATTTGCGGATTCGATGCCAGCGACGGATAAGCGATGCTCAATGGCAGCAAACGACTGGCAGTCTGCTCGACGCCGCCGTACGGATAGCTGAGCAGATCATCAAGAGCCGAACGGAACAGCGCTTGCGGACTGTCATCCAGACGCAGGCGAATATCCGTGGCATCCATCGGCAAACTCAACGCGGTATCGCCGCTGGCGACATCGAGACTTTGCGTCTGCGTCACTTGCCAGCCGTCACCGGTCGCACTCAGGCGCACGGCGAGAGAGTCGGCGGTTTTGCTGTCCTGAACCAGCTCCGCCGTCCACTCACCGGAGGCCAAGGCGAACGCTGGCAGCGGCAGGTAGTTGATGCCGTTGTTCAGAGTCACCGGGAGGCGTTGTTCGGCGCCCGCGTAATGGGTGACCAGTTCAGCCTTGACCGGTTTCTCGGCCTGACTGAAGGCGAACACACCGAGTTGCGGCTGATCACCCTTACGGAATTTGCTCGGCCCGCTCCATTTCAGGTACAGCGGTTTTTCCGAACGGACGAACTGCTTCTTCTGCCCGACCTGCCCGTCATCGGCGATCGCGCGGGCGGTGATGCGCCAGCGGGTCAGCGAGTCCGGCATCTTGAAAGTGAAGCGGGTTTTACCGTCGGCACCGGTCAACAACTCCGGCTGCCACGCAGCGGTGTCGACGTCTTCACGACGCGGCCGCTCCAGCACTTTCACCCCACGCTCACTGCGGTTGGCTTTGCCCGGCGCGCCGGGGCTGCCCGGCAACGCGACGTCGTAACTGATGAACGACAGACTGGCGCTGGTGCGCACGTTGTTGCGGCGCGGGTGATAGAAGAACTGGTCGATGGTTGGCGCAACTTCGGGTTGCAGCGCGTAGACCATTTCGTCGACGACGCTGACGGTCAGATGCGCCGGAACGGCTTTGCCGGCGAACTGCGTGGTCAGGTCAACAGTGACCGTGTCGCCCGGCAAATACACCGCTTTGTCGGTGCTGATCGCCACGTCGATTTGCGGCGCGACCACTTTGATCCCGGCGTTCTGGAAGCTGTACTGACCGCCCTTGGTGTAGAGCACGGAGAAGGTCAGGTTTGGCGCGAAGTTATCCTTCACCGGGATGCGTGCGCGGTATTGGGTGTCGCTGAGTTTTTCCAGTTTCAACCAGTCGCCGCCCTTGGCCAGCAGCGCGGTGGCTTCGACCTTGTCGCGTTCCAGCGAGAGTAATGCATCGCTGACCGGTTCCGGGAAGGTGATCAGCGCCAGCGCTTCATCGCCTGCTTGGTACTCGGGTTTATCGAGGACGATTTCTACGGTGCCCGGCACCGCTTTGACGCCGTCGCCAGTGACCGAGTGCCCGGCGGCACCGAGTACGCGACCGTGTTGATCTTTCAAGGTCAGGTTGTAGGTACCCGGACGCTCGAAAGCGAGACTGAAACCTTTGTCCGTCGCTGCGAGTTTGCCTTCGCCGGTGCTCTGGTCTTCCAGACGCACCCAGCCATACGTGCTCGGCGTCACCGCTTTGCTTTGCTCGGTGCCCCCCTCGTTGGCGTAGCTGAACGCGACTTTGTCGCCGACCGCGCTGAAGCGTTGCGGCGCGCTCAGGCGGAAGCTCGCGGCGCCACGGTCGATGAGGATTTCCTTGGTGGTCTTGACCCGATACGCCGCGCCATCGCTGGCGAACACGGTGAGCATGTAGCGGCTCGGTTTGTCGGCGGCAGGCAGGTCGAGGGTTGCATTGCCTTTGCTGTCGGTGGTCAGTTCGGTGCTGGTCAGTTCGACCGGGAATTGCCCGAGGTATTGCAGCTCGTTATCGACCATCGACAGTTGCTGGGCACGCAGACTCAGGGTCAGTTTGGCGTTGGCCACCGGTTTGCCATCCGGGTAGAGCAACAGCAGACTGCCTTTGACCGCCTCGCCAGTGCGGTAATCCTGCTTGGCCAGATTCAGCGAAATCTCGAAGTGCGGCCTGATGTACTCGGCTACACGGAAGGCGCTGCTGTAGGCCTGATCCTTGTAGTTGAAACGAATCTCGTAACCGCCCGCCACCGCGTTGTCCGGCAACTGAAAGCGGCCCTGAGTACCGGCCTTCGAATCGAGTTTCAGGTCGAGGTGTTGCAACTCAGTGCCCGTTGCATCAAGCACGCTGACGTTGACGTCCGCCGCCCCTGGCAACACTGAGTCGCGCGCATTCTTGAATTCGCGACCGACGATTTTCAGCGACACCCAATCGCCCGGGCGATACAGCGGACGGTCGGTGAAGGCATACAGTTTGGTGTCGTAGATTTCGCTGTCGTAATAGAAGTTCTCGGAGACGAACACGCCGCCCTCTTCGTCCTCGCCGATAACGAACGAACGCTCAGGGCTGACGTGTTTCAGGCGCAGCAAGCCATCGGTATCGGTGGCGCCGCTGCTCATCACGCCGAGGCCGTCAGTCCACAGCACATTGACCTTCGGCACCGAACTGCCTTCGTGTTTGCGCGCCGCCCAGACCAGCAATTCATCGCCGGCAATCTTGCTCACTGCGACGGTGTTGGAAACGAAAACCATGGTGGTCGCACGGTACTTGCCGATCAGCGCTTCGACCAGATACAGCCCCGGTTTCAAATTGCCCAACGGGATATAAACGTTGCCGGGCGCGACGCTAACGAAATCACTGGATGAACCCGCCAGATTCACCCCTTCCGGCGGCTGAATCGGCTTGGCCTGCCACAGCGGATAACGGAACTGGCTGACCACCGGCAGACCCGGGATCAGCGCAAATTGCGGCTGCGCATCGTACGGCGTCGGCGCGGCGATGGCGTTGCCCATCTTCAGTTCCGGCACTTCCTCAGTGACCTGTTTGCGCGACTCATAAGAGAACGCACGCTGCATCACCCGCCGAGATTTTCGGTACCAGTTGTCCCACAGGTACGCGAGGGTGTTGGACAGGCCTTCGCCCTTGAACTGGCCATCGCTGACGACGCGGTGCAGGTTCTTCTGGCGCTTGAGGAAATCCAGCGGCTTGTCGATGCGGTACACGCGAATGTCGGCGCCGCCGTACGGTTCCATGCGGAAACGACGGTAATCACGACCCGGCGCTTCGAGGCGCACCATCGCCTGTTCATCACTGGCGAAACTGCTGTCAGCGAGGAGAAAAAAGCTCTCACCGGACACGGGCGTATAGCCGCTCGGCTCGACCGAATCTTCAGCGTTGACGGTGGCCATTGGCAGCAACAGCGCCAGCAGCAAAGGAATTCGGGAACAGAGTCGCAACATGCGGGCACCGGTCATTGGGAGAGAAAGTTCAGTCGATAGACGCCGATGAAGTTGGGGTTGGCTGCGTCGGGTATCCATCGGGTGTCCTTCCATGTCATGAGTTGCTGCAGGCTTGCCGAACGCATGCCGTTGTCAGTCGGGGTGGTGGTGCCGGTGTGATAGGCGATGTAGCGGCCCATCCAGATCATCAGGTGCTGGTCGTCGCCCTGATCGAAAAACATCAAGTCACCGGGCCGCGCCTGCGACACGTCGCGGCTGACCAAGTGGCTGTTGAACTGAATCAGTTTGATCGCGTTGACGTACGGCCCGACCTTGCCGCCGCCCTGCTGCCATTGTTGAGCAAGCTTGCGCTGGTCATCGTTGAGCGACAGTTCCGGCGGCAGATAACGATTGGACAAACCATTGCTGCGCAGCCATTTGTCGTCATGGACTTTCAGCGCTTCGTTGGCGGCGAAACGTACCAGCCCGGCACAGTCCTGCTGATACCAGCGCGGGCTCGGGCCTTGGCTCAGTTGCTCTTGGGCGATGCGCACGAACCAGGCGCGAAACACTTGGGATTGCGCCGGGTCCAGTGCCGGCGCTTCAACGGCGCGGGCGCCCGCGCTGAGTAACAGCACGAGCAGGCCGAGGCTGCGGATCAGTGTCGTCACAGCGCTTTCCATTCCAGCGGCAACCATTGCCAGTGGCCGTCAGGCTCGCTGCCTTCAGGCAAAGTCAGGGCATATTTGCCGTAGCCGCCGAGGGTGCGCAGTTTCGGAATCAGGTAGGTTTGCGCGGCGTTGTAGAAAACCGGTTCCATGTCCTGTGGCAGGCTGTCGAGGGTTTCCTGCTGCATCAGTTGCGCCATCGAATCCGGGCCGAAGTAGATCGGCATCAGCACATCTTTGGGCAGCACGTCGGCCATTGGCGGAAAGCGCTTGTCGAGGGTGCCGAGGGCCTTGTCGACGAGTTTGTCATCGAGTGAAAACAGCAGCGTCGAGCCGTGACGGGCGAGGCTGACTTTCATGAACGCCTTGCCGGAAATCGCGTCCGGGTTCTGCGCCGTCTTCGCCGCATAAGGGCCAAAGTTGGAGCTGACCTGACGCTGCCAGACGTGGTTTTGGCCTTCTTGCTTCTCGACTACCGGGAACACGTTTTCTTCGACGTTGGCTTCGAATGCACCGACCATCGAACCGAACAGTTTGCCAAGATCACCGTCGAGTTTGCTGCTGTCCTCGTCTTTCAGGCTGGCCACCAGCAACGGCGTGTACAAACGCGAATCGGCATACCAGCACAGGCCTGCCGCGCCGGCCACATGTTCGGTGAGGGTCTGCGCCACGGCTTCTTCGGCGCCGAGTTTAACCAACAGCGGTTTCTGCGGTTCGGCAGCCACCGGCAAGGTTACGCAGGCACTGGCGCCGAGCGGCATCGCTTGCCAGACGGGTTTGAAATCGAAGTCGGGCTGGTTGTCCAGCTCGTCCATGGCGAGGTAGCTGTGCCAGCCCTTGTCGTCCATGTCGAAGCGCAGCCCGGCGAAGTTCGGGATGAAGCGTTGATAACCCATGGCCAGAACGCTGGCGTTGACTGACAGGCGCTGTTTGGTTTCCGCGGTTTTCGCCGGCAGACCGAACGCTTCGGGGAACAGTTTTTCGCCATTGAGCAATGCCGCCAGCGCCTGTGGCGAGACGTGCCCCGATTCTTCGGAGACGCCACTTTCCGGGTCGTAGTACTTGGCCGGATTCGACAGCACCACCAGTTTGTCGCCGTGGGAGGCGAACAACAGGGCTTTGCTGGCGTTGTAGGTCAGTTGGTACAGCGGCACGCTATCGCCGCCGACTTTGAGTTCGCCCATCTGGCTGAGTTGCGTGTCATCCAGCGCAACCTTTGCCAATGGCTCAAGCAGTTTCGCCAGCCCGCCGCGATCCATCACCAGCAGGAAATCCTTCAAGCGACCATCCGCCCCGCGCCACAGTGCGACATCGGCCGGTTGATCGAAAAGCTGCTCGATCAGGCTGTCCTGCAACTTCAGATCATGCTCGTAGATGATTCGGCGCAGACTGCCGATCAAGCCGAGGCGATCAGCATGGGTCTCGTAATAGAAGACGAAATCTTCGGTGAGCGTGGCCTTGAGGAACGGCACCGTCAGCAGGTCCTTGGGCAACTGGCTCAGCGAGCGGGTTTCCAGCAACGCGTCCGGACGGCTGAGGCCAAGCTTGTCACTGGCCAATTCCGCCGGCGGCGCCTTGGGCTTGAGCAGCAGCCAGCCAAAACCACCCGCCACCCCGGCCACCAGGCACAACCCGGCCAGCAGCAAAGGCCAGCGCCGCGAAGATTTGGCCGCTGGCGTGTCGGCAGCCGAAGTCACAGTGTTATCGCTCATCTTCTCGCTCATTTCCCAAAGCTCAGGATTTCATCCGTGGCGGAATGCTTACTTAATAGTTGAAAGTCTTGACCAGCAGCAGATCACCGATCGCCCGTAGGGGCACGATGAACGTCTCGCGTTTTTCGTCGACGGTGTTTTCGTTGAGCACCAGCGTGATCTGCGAGGTGATCACCTCGTTCTGGTTGCTGGTCTCCTCGAAGTTATAGCCGCCGTTGCCGAAGTTGCCCCAATAGTTGACGTAAACCAGATAGGTGCCATGCAGCGGCGCAGTCATGGTGAACATTTCCGGGCCGGGGCCATCGACGCCGTCCGGGTCGAGACCACCGCCATTGCTCAGCGCCGGCTGCGCCCAGAACGCATGCTGACCGTCGGGCGTGACAATGTGCAGATCGAGCTCGGCTTTCGGATCGTCCCACCCCAGGACAAGACGAATACGCGCCGGCGTGCGCAAATTGTTTGCTTCATAAAATTGCACACGCTTGAGCGACTGGCCTTCGGCGCTGATCACTTCGACACTGTTGGAGCCGGCACCGAACGCGTACGGCCGGGCGAAACGGCCCTGGTCGTCGGTGTACAGATTCAATGGGTTGCCATTCACCGCGAGGCTGTGCGGCGGGCGCATATGGCCGATGGCCTTGAGCTGGCCCTGGATCATCGTGCGATTGCGCTGGATGCCGCGATCAATCGGCGGCGTGGGATAGGCGACTTGCGGATTTTCCGTGCGATCGAGCAGGCCGTGATAGCGCCAGCCACCGACCGGCTCCGACAACTCGGCCGTCGGCGCGGCCCACAGCGCGGGCGCGCAGGCCAACCCGATCAGCAGCCAAAGAAATGAACGCATGTGATGCCTCCTGCCATGCCTGAACGAAACCTTGCACCCGATCCTCGGTACTTCACAGCGGTGAAAACTGCGTTTCGTCTGAAAGACCCGTGACTATCGGGTCGTAGAAGGCGCGAAGATTAGCCATTTGGCAGTTTTTTAACAATCGGATACATGTGCTGTTGCTGTAGGAATCAAGCCAACGCGGTGGACGGTGAGCCGAATAGACGTCATATTCGGCTCACAAAATGAGCCGAATAGCTTTTCTATTCGGCTCACGGACTCAAGGCAGGCAACGAATGACAACTCACTGGATCTGGCAGCAGCCCGACTGGCCCGACTTCAACTGGCAGGCAGAACGCCTGACACCGTTGTTGCGCGAGTGTGTGCAGGCGCAAGGTCAGTTGATGGGTATGGCCGGTTCAGTAGGCGACTCTTTGGGGGCTCAGACCGAACTGGATGCCCTTTTGCAGAATATCGTGACGTCTTCGGCCATCGAAGGTGAGCAACTGAATGTTGGCTCCGTACGGTCGTCGCTGGCGCAACGATTGGGTCTGGAGTTGATCGACGGCGATAAAGTCAGCCAACGCAGTGAAGGTCTGGCGCAACTCATGCTTGATGCCACCCGTCGATTTGCCGAACCGTTGACGCTGGAACGCTTGCAGGAATGGCACCAGTGGCTGTTTCCCGATCAAGAGGCAGACCTTACTGCGCGCTCAATGCATGTGGGCGCGCTACGCGGTGACCAGCCAATGCAGGTGGTATCGGGTCGCATCGATCGTCCAACGGTTCATTTCGAGGCGCCACCTCGCAAAGGTCTTGAACAGCAGCTCGAGCAATTTCTCCAATGGTTCGAGGCCAGCCAGCATCAGACAGCACTGGACCCGATGCTTCGTGCGGGCATCGCCCACTTCTGGTTCGTCACCCTGCATCCGTTCGACGATGGCAACGGTCGCCTGACCCGCACCATCACTGATCTGGCGCTGGCACAGGGCGAAGCGAAAGCCATCCGTTTCTACGCCATGTCGGCGAGCATTCTGGATGATCGTGCCGGCTACTATCGGATTCTGGAATCGAGCCAGAAAGCCACGCTGGATATCACTGAGTGGCTCACATGGTTCCTGCAAACCTTGCTACGCAGTCTGCAACAAGCCATCACCCGCATTGAAAGCGTGCTGGGCAAGACGCGTTTCTGGCAGGCACACCGCGAGTCCGAACTTTCGGCGGAGCAGGTCAAAGTGCTCAATCGTCTGCTCGACGGCGGCGAGCGGGGCTTTGAGCACGGCATCAGTGCCGGGCAATATCAAGCGGTGGCGAAAGTGTCGAAGGCTACAGCGACCCGGCATCTGGCAGAGTTGCTGGACAAAGGTTGCCTGCAACGCTTGCCGGGAGGGGGTCGTAGCACCCGCTATCAGATCAACTATCCCGACAGTGCTACACATTAATCTCACCCAGCACAGAGCCATTTCTGTCCTTGGGAGCCGGCCCGCTCATTTGCCCATAACCCCCCTATCTGCTAGTGTCGCGCCGGTTTAACGTCAACCGGAAATCGCCGCCATGGCCCGCAAAAAAGCTGCACTGGATTTCGAACAGTCCCTCGCCGACCTGCAAACACTGGTCGAGCGTCTGGAGAACGGTGAATTGTCGCTGGAAGACTCGCTGACCGCTTTCGAGCAGGGCATCGGTCTGACCCGTGATTGCCAGGCAGCGCTGGCGCAGGCCGAGCAGAAGGTGCAAGTGCTGCTGGAGCGCGATGGCGAACTCGCCGAGGAACCCTTCGACGCGGAACAGCCAGAATGATTGCGGCGTATACGGCGAGCAGCCAGACCCGGGTTAACGCGGCGCTGGAAACCCTGTTCAATGCGCCGCTGCCGGAGCTGGCGCGGCTATACCAAGCCATGCGCTACAGCGTGATGAACGGCGGCAAACGCGTGCGTCCGTTGCTTGCCTACGCGGCGTGCGAAGCGCTCGGCGGCAAGGCTGAACAAGCCAACGGCGCAGCCTGCGCGGTTGAGCTGATCCACGCCTATTCGCTGGTTCACGACGACTTGCCGGCGATGGACGACGACGATCTGCGTCGTGGCCAGCCGACCACCCACAAGAAATTCGACGAAGCCTGCGCGATTCTCGCCGGTGATGGCTTGCAGAGCCTGGCCTTCAGCGCCCTGCTCGACCCACGCCTGAGCGATTGCAGCAGCGACATCCGCCTGCAAATGGTTACCGCCCTCGCCCAGGCTGCGGGCCCGGCCGGCATGGTCGGCGGTCAAGCCATCGACCTCGGCTCGGTCGGCCTCAAACTCGATCAGAAAGCCCTCGAACAGATGCACCGGCACAAGACCGGCGCGCTGATCGAAGTCAGCGTCAAACTCGGCGCCCTGGCCAGCGGCCGCGCCGAGAAGGATGAGCTCAAGGCCCTGCAGACTTATGCACAAGCCATCGGCCTGGCCTTTCAGGTGCAGGACGACATCCTCGACGTCGAAAGTGATACCGCCACCCTCGGCAAACGCCAGGGTGCCGACATTGCTCGGGACAAGCCGACCTACCCGGCGCTGCTCGGTCTCGACGCCGCCAAGGCCTACGCCCTGGAACTGCGCGATCAGGCCCTGCACGCCCTGCGACCGTTTGACGCGGCCGCCGAGCCGTTGCGCGAGCTGGCCCGGTATATCGTCGAGCGGCGTCACTGAGCAGCCATCGGTCAAAAAAGACCAACGCGTGGGCAGGGGGCGATGCATCAGGTAAACTGCCGCATCTTCTATACCTATAACGATTCGCCTGATGCCCACGACGTTTCATGAGATTCCCCGCAAGCGCCCGACCACGCCCCTGCTCGACCGCGCGAACACGCCGGACGGCCTGCGCCGGTTAGGCGAAGCCGAGCTGGAAACCCTGGCCGATGAGTTGCGCCTGGAATTGCTCTACACGGTCGGCCAGACCGGTGGGCATTTCGGTGCCGGCCTGGGCGTGATCGAGCTGACCATTGCGTTGCATTACGTCTTCGACACGCCAGACGACCGTCTGCTGTGGGACGTTGGTCACCAGGCGTATCCGCACAAGATCCTCACCGGACGCCGCGAGCGCATGGGCAGCCTGCGCCAGAAGGACGGCATTGCCGCGTTCCCGCGTCGCGCCGAGAGCGAGTACGACACTTTTGGCGTCGGCCACTCCAGCACATCGATCAGCGCTGCGCTGGGCATGGCCATTGCCGCCCGCCTGCAGAACAGTGATCGCAAGGCAATCGCGGTGATCGGCGACGGCGCGTTGACCGCCGGCATGGCCTTCGAGGCGCTGAACCATGCGCCCGAGGTCAACGCCAACATGCTGGTGATCCTCAACGACAACGACATGTCGATCTCGCGCAACGTCGGCGGTCTGTCGAATTATCTGGCGAAGATCCTTTCCAGCCGTACTTACGCGAGCATGCGTGAAGGCAGCAAGAAAGTCCTGTCACGTCTGCCCGGCGCCTGGGAAATCGCCCGCCGCACCGAAGAGTACGCCAAAGGCATGCTGGTCCCCGGCACGCTGTTCGAAGAGCTGGGCTGGAACTACATCGGCCCGATCGACGGCCACGACCTGCCAACCCTGATCGCCACCCTGCGCAACATGCGCGATCTGAAGGGCCCGCAGTTCCTGCACATCGTCACCAAGAAAGGCAAAGGTTTCGCCCCGGCGGAAGTCGACCCGATTGGCTACCACGCGATCACCAAACTCGAACCGCTGGACGCTCCGGCCGCCGCGCCAAAGAAAGCCAGCGGGCCGAAATACTCGGCGGTGTTTGGCGAGTGGCTGTGCGACATGGCTGCATCCGATCCACGTCTGGTCGGGATCACCCCGGCGATGAAGGAAGGCTCGGATCTGGTGGCGTTCAGCGAACGCTTCCCGCTGCGCTACTTCGACGTGGCGATTGCCGAGCAACACGCGGTGACGTTCGCTGCCGGCATGGCCTGCGAAGGCGCCAAACCGGTGGTGGCGATCTACTCGACGTTCCTGCAGCGTGGTTACGACCAACTGGTGCATGACGTCGCGGTGCAGAACCTCGACGTGCTGTTCGCCATCGACCGTGCAGGTCTGGTCGGCGAAGACGGCCCGACCCACGCCGGCAGCTTCGATCTGTCGTACCTGCGTTGCATCCCGGGCATGGTCATCATGACCCCGAGCGATGAAAACGAACTGCGCAAAATGCTCACCACCGGCCACCTCTACAATGGCCCGGCGGCTGTGCGTTATCCGCGTGGCAGCGGCCCGAATGCGGCCATCGAGAAAGATCTTGAGCCGATTGAAATCGGTAAAGGCATCGTCCGTCGTCAGGGCAGCAAAGTCGCCTTGCTGGTGTTCGGTGTGCAGCTGGCCGAGGCGCTGAAAGTTGCTGAGAAGCTTGATGCGACAGTGGTCGACATGCGTTTCGTCAAACCGCTGGATGAAGCGCTGGTGCGCGCGATTGCCGGCAGCCACGAGTTGCTGGTGACCATCGAAGAGAACGCGATCATGGGCGGTGCCGGCGGCGCGGTCAGCGAGTTTCTGGCACGCGAGAACATCCTCAAGTCGATGCTGCATCTGGGCTTGCCGGATATCTACGTCGAGCACGCCAAGCCTGCGCAGATGCTGGCCGAATGCGGGCTGGATGAGGCCGGGATCGAAGCGTCGATTCGTGAGCGTCTGGAGTTGCTCAACAAGTAATCGCAATAGCAGTGCAACACCCTGTGGGAGCGAGCTTGCTCGCGAAAGCGGACTGTCAGTCGACTCATTTTTGACTGACACACCGTATTCGCGAGCAAGCTCGCTCCCACAGTGGTTTATGAACTTTCAAAATTGAATTCGCCCTACGCATCAACGGACTGCCCGATGAACCTCTCGCGCTTCGCCCTGCCCTTCTTCCTGCTGCCATCCGCCAACGCCCTCGCCGACAACTTCGAACGTGATCAGTCACTGAAACTGCCGGACATGTTGATCTCAGCCAACCGCCAGGTCGAAGCGCGCAACGATAGCAGCGCCGCCAACACGGTATTCACCCGCGAAGACATCGACCGCCTGCAGCCGAGCGACGTTCCGGATTTGCTGCGTCGCGTACCCGGTGTGCAGGTGGCGCAGGCCGGCGGACGTGGCAGTCTGCCGGGGATCTACATTCGCGGCACGCAGTCGGCGCAGAGCCTGGTGCTGGTCGATGGCCAGCGCATCGGCAGTTCCACTTCCGGCGACAGTAACCTGCAACATCTGAATATCGAGCAGATCGAGCGGGTGGAAGTGCTGCGCGGTTCGCGTTCGGTGATTTACGGCAGCGATGCGATTGGCGGGGTGATTCAGATTTTCACCCGGCGCGGCACCGGGCAAGGTTTACAGCCGCGCATGCACGTCGGTTTCGGCAGCAACCAGACGTGGGAGCGCAGCCTCGGTTTGTCCGGCGGTGATGAGAAAACCCGCTTCAACCTCGGCGCCAGTCTTGATGAAACCGCCGGAATTGACCGTACCCACGAGTCATATCCAAGTGATGGCGATCATGACGCCTACCGCAACAAATCCGTCAGCCTGAGCCTCAGCCATGCACTGACCGACGACATCGAAGTCGGCGCCAATCTGCTGGATAACCGTGGCAAGGGCGAGTTCGACAACCCGTTCGGTAGATATGACTTCGCGACGGATCAGTCCTACCAGCAGCAGCCCTACAGCGATTTCAACGTCAGCAGCGTCAGCAGTTACGTCGATGCCCGGGTCAACGAGATCTGGAAAACCCGCATCGAGTTTGGCCATACCGAAAACCGCGAGAAGACCCTCGACAAGCTCAGCGACGAGCGCACGGTGTTCAACACCTACCGCAACTCGGTGAACTGGCAGAACGACCTGACACTGGACGCGCGCAACAGCTTGATCCTCGGTGGCGACTGGTACGAAGACCGAGTCAACAGCAGCACCGCGTTCGATGAAGACAGCCGCTGGAACCGCGCAGCATTCATCCAGCACCGTTATCAGGCCGACAGCTTCTCCACCGAGCTGGGCCTGCGCCATGACGATAACCAGCAGTTCGGCAGCCAGAACACTTGGAGCGGCACGTTTACCCTGCCGTTGAACCCCGACAATGATCTGTTGCTGAGCTATAGCGAAGGCTTCCGCGCGCCGACCTTCAATGACCTGTATTACCCCCAGTACAGCAACCCGGATCTGAAACCGGAAACCTCGAAAAGCTACGAGCTGCAATGGCGCAGTCAGTTAAGCGACAGCAGCCGGCTGGAAGCGTCGATTTACCGAACCGACCTGGAAGACGCGATCATCTTCGGCAGCAACTCACGTCCAGAGAACGTGGCTGCGGCGCGAATCAACGGATTTGAAGCAGCGCTGAAGCAGGAACTGTTCGACTGGCAGAGCAACCTGGGCGTAGCGATCATCGACCCGCGCGATCGCGATACCGGCCACACATTGGCGCGTCGCGCACGGCGCACGTTGAGCTGGGATCTGGATCGACAGTTTGACCAAGTCAGCCTCGGTGCCAGTTGGCAGGCGGTCAGCAGCAGTTATGACGATAAGGACAATACGCAGGCGCTGGGCGGCTATGCGCTGTTCGGCTTGCGCAGCAGTTGGGCGTTGAATCGCGAGATCAAGCTGGATCTGAAGGTGGATAACCTTTTCGACAAGGGTTACAGCCGCGCGAACTACAGCTATGACGGCAGCCAGTATGGTTATCGCGAGGAAGGTCGGGTGTGGATGTTCGGGATGACATGGACCCCCGAGTTTTGATCTGAAACCTTCGGTGACATGACTACCCCCTTCGCGAGCAAGCTCGCTCCCACATTTGGAACGCAATCCCCTGTGGGAGCGAGCTTGCTCGCGAAGAAGTCATCCCGACTTCAGCGGTCAGGCGCGATTAATTGACAGAGCTTGGCGGTGGCGCTGATCATCTGGCCGCTTGGGCGTTCGAGTCCTTTGTCGGTGACCAGCAGTAATTGCTGCTGTTTTACAGCCGCCACTTGCGGCCAGGCCTTCCACGCATCAAGTTGCACCTGATCACTCGCCAGAATCACTTCAGGATCACGCTGCAACACCGCCTCAATACTCACCTGCGGCGCCGGCAGACTCAGGTCAGCGAACACATTCCGCGCCCCGCATACCTCCAGCGCATCGCTGATGATCTGCCCGCCACCGACGGTGTACAGCGGCTTGTCCCACACCTGATAGAAGACCCGCAACGGCACATCGCGGCGATAGCGCTGGCGGAGTTCTGCGAGTTGTTTGCGCAGTTCGGTCGCTCGCGCCACCCCACGCTCCGGTCGTCCCAATTGCGTGGCAATAGCTTCTATCTGGGCAGTGAGTTGCTTGAAGGAATGCGGTTCAGCGACAAAGGTCGGAATGCCCAGACGCTTCAGTTGATCACGCTGCGCCGGACCGACGCTGCCGGGCCACAGCAACAATAAATCAGGCTTGAGGCTGAGCAGCTGTTCCATGTCGAGTTGGCCATAGCGGCCGACAGAGGGGACGCTGGCAATTTCAGCAGGACGCTCGCCGGCATCCAGTACGCCGACCAACAGATCGGCCGAATCCAGTTCAACGACAATTTCAGAAAGCGACGGCGCCAAGCTGACCACCCGCAGGCTTGCCAGCACCGGGCCACTGACGGCCAGCAGCAGAACCGCCAGCCAGAGACGGCGCATCAGCCGAGTTGACGCGGGATACGGTAGAGGTAAAACAGCACCGCTGTGGACAGCGCCAGCAGCATCAATGGCACCGCCTCCAGACCAACGAACACTGCCAGTGCGCCGATCCACGCCGGTAAGGCTGCGGCGAGAAACGCCGAGCGACGGTTCGCCGCGAGAGCGATCCAGGCGCCGGGTTCTTCAGGGGTATCGAGGGCTTTCTGCGTGGCGATCAGCGCATGTTTATAACGGCCGAAAAACTTCAGACTGACAAACATCGACGCGACACCGGCAATGAACAACGGCATCGCCAGCACCGGCAGAATGCCTTCGCCCTGACCGAACAACGCGTTGAGTACGAACAGCGGCAGCAGCGCCAGTGCGAGGTATTTCCACCAATCGACTGACAACCGGCGCCGCACCTGACCCCGCGTCACGCGCGATCGACCTCGCCCTGATGCTCGTTGCCCATCATGTGGTCGAGCTTGCTGGCCTTGGTCGCCAGGTACAGTTTGTTGTGCGGGTTGTGGCCGGTGTGCAGCGGCACGCGCTCGGCAACGGTGATGCCCATGTCAGTCAAGGCTTTGACCTTGCGCGGGTTGTTGGTCATCAGGCGCAGGGATTTCACGCCCAGATGCTCAAGCATCGGCAGGCACATGGCGTAGTCGCGCTGGTCAGCGGCAAAGCCCAGACGTTCGTTGGCTTCAACGGTGTCGGCGCCGCCGTCCTGCAGCTCATAGGCGCGGATCTTGTTCAGCAGGCCGATGCCGCGACCTTCCTGACGCAGGTACAGCAACACGCCACGGCCTTCACGGGCGATGGCTTTAAGCGCGCCTTCCAGTTGCGAGCCACAGTCGCAACGCTGGCTGAACAGGGCATCGCCGGTCAGGCATTCGGAGTGCAAACGGCCGAGTACCGGGGCACCGTCAGCAATTTCACCCAGGCTCAGCACGACGTGCTCGCGGCCGGTGGCTTCATCGAGAAAACCGTGCATGGTGAATTGCGCAAAAGGCGTTGGCAGCTTGGAAGCGGCGACAAAGACGACAGGCACCGGTGTGCTCCTGATCTAAAGAGTCTGAAAATTCGCAGGCCGGCATTGTAACAGCAGGTTCCTACCGGCGCTTAGGCTGAATTATCGGGCATAACGATCAAAAAGTTTGATAACTACCCGGTCGACATGGATCCCTGTAGGAGCTGTCGAGTGAAACGAGGCTGCGATCTTTTGATCAGGCTTTTAGGATCGAGATCAAAAGATCGCAGCGTGCCGCAGCTCCTACAGGGGGTTCGTCGCGCCGGTAGTGAACGGATACGGCTGTTTCCACTTCTCGAAGATTGGCTTCAACTCGCCGCTCTTCACCAGTTGCTCCATACGCTGGTCATACAGCGCCATCAGCGCCCGTGCCTTTGGAGTGTCGGCAAAGCCGAGAAACAGTGGCAACTCGGCGAGGTGCGAATAGCGATATTGCGCCGGATCAGCTGCGGTTTTCACCACCGATTCAATTTCGGTCAGCGCATCGATGTAGTAATCCGCCCGCCCCTGCTTGAGCATCGACAGAATCCCGGTACGGCGTTCGATCTGGTTGTAACGCTTGATGTTCGGCAGGTAGTTTTCATAGCGATAACCGCGCACCCAGGCCAGCCGATACTTGCCCAGCGTCGCCTGGGTGGGCGAAGGATTGCTCGCCAGACCCAACGCATAGATGTGGTCGGAATCAAAATTCCAGTGCGGATACAGGACCTGCTCGGCTTCATCGCGATAGGAGCCAACCAGCGCGTCGACTTCCTTCAACTGCACCAGACCGACCGAACGGGTGTACGGCACGCTGCGGATATCCAGCTTGACCCCGGCCGGTTCGAACACTTTGCGCAGCACGTCCCAACCCAGCCCGTGGCCGTCAGCGGCGGTGTAGTCTTCCCAGTCTTCGCTGGCCAGATGGATGACTGCCGGCGTCGGCGCAGCTTCCTGCGCACCGGCCACTGTGCCCAGCAAAGCAAAAAACACCACCGCCAACCAGCGTCGAGCCATCCCTAGTCCCCTCACTTGCCCCTGATATCCCTTGGAATCAGGTGAAAATCCACACCAGACCCTGCATGGCCAGCCAGGCAAACACACCGGCCAGCACGTCGTCGAGCATGATGCCGACGCCGCCATGCACGTGCCGGTCGATCCAGCGAATCGGCCACGGCTTGAGAATGTCGAAGAAACGGAATACCAGAAACCCCGCGAGCAACCAGTACCAGCCTTCCGGCACCAGCCACAGGGTGATCCACATCCCGACCATTTCGTCCCAGACGATGCCTTCGTGGTCGTGTACCCGCAGATCGTCAGCCACTTTGCCGCACAGCCAGAAGCCGAACAGCATGGTAATCCCGAGCATCAGCCAGTAACCCCAGTCGGGCAGCATCTGCCACAACGGGATAAAGGGTAGCGCAACCAGCGAGCCCCACGTGCCCGGCGCCTTGGGCAAGGTGCCGGAACCAAAGCCGAACGCGAGGAAATGCCAGGGATTGCGCCAGACCGACGGCGGAACGAATTCGGCCGGAACCTGTTTCGGGTGATCTGTCACGGTGTCTCCTGAAAATGTTGATAGCCCCGGATTTGCGGGGTGATGTCGTGCCCTTCGCGGTCCAGCAAGACTACGCCCTGCCCCATTGCGACGCGACCGATCACATGGATCGGCCAGCCATTGGCCAGCAGCGGCGGCAACTCGACGGACGGTAGAGTGAACGCCAGCACGTAATCATCGCCACCGCTCAGCGCCGCACGCTCGGCGCCGCGCTGACCGAGAAACGCTACTAATGCATCCGACAGCGGCACGCGCTCGCGTTCAATCTCAAGTCGCACCTTCGACGCCAGCGCGATATGGCCGCAGTCGGCGAGCAGGCCGTCGGAGATATCCAGCGCCGCTGTGGCTTTGCCACGCAGGGCCTGGCCAAGCGCAAGTTGTGGTTGTGGCGACCAGTAATGATCGAGCAGCGGTTGAGCGATATCAGCCTCGGCGTCACGCTGACCAAGCACCAGCGGCAGCGCGCCGGCCGCATTACCCAACTCACCGCCGACACAGAGCAAGTCGCCCGGTTTCGCGCCGCTGCGGGTCAATGCCTGACCCGCCGGCACTCGACCAAACACGGTGACTGTCAGACTCAACGGCCCGCGCGTGGTATCGCCGCCGACCAGCGCAACGCCGCAGCTCTGCGCCATGCGGTTCAAACCGCGGGCATAGGCTTGCAGCCAATCGGCGGTCACCGTCGGTACAGTCAGGGCAAGGGTAAAGGCAACGGGCGAGGCGCCCATAGCGGCCAGATCGCTGACCGCAACGGCCAGCGAGCGCTGACCGAGCAGAAACGGATCGCAGGGGTCGGCGAAATGCACACCGGCCACCAGCGTATCGGTAGAGATCGCCAGCTGTTCCCCGGGGGGCACAGCGAGCAAGGCGCAGTCATCGCCGATCCCCAGCGCAACGCCTTCGCCGCCCTGCGCACAAGGCGCGGCGGCGAAGAAATTGCGGATCAGCTCAAACTCGCCCATTGAAGTATCAAGCGCGTTTCAGCGCTTGAACGCCTTCACTTCAGCTTCACGCAGGCGCGGGGCCAGCTTGTCGAGCACGCCGTTGACGAACTTGTGACCGTCGGTGGAACCGTAGACTTTCGCCAGTTCGATCCCTTCGTTGATCACAACGCGATACGGCACGTCGACACGCTTGAGCAGTTCCCAGGTCGACAGGCGCAGTACGCACAGTTCAACCGGGTCCAACTCTTCGATGGTCAGGTCCAGGCACGGCGCCAGCGCGGTGTCGATCTCGGTCAGACTGGCCGGAACACCGTGCAGGATGTCGTGGAAGTAGCTGGCATCGGCGAAGGTGAAATCGTTGTCGACGCGAAACTGCGCTTCGATTTCGTTCAGCGAAGTACTGGCCATGTGGCGCTGGTACAACGCTTGAGTCGCCAACTGACGGGCAGCGCGGCGCTTTTCACTTTTCGAAGGCTTGCCGGCGTCGGTTGGACGCGGTTCGCGCGGGTTGAAACGATCGCTTTCGTCGCTAATCACTTGGCCTCCAACTGTGCCAGCAGGCTGACCATTTCCAGAGCGGACAGGGCAGCTTCGGCACCTTTGTTACCGGCCTTGGTGCCGGAACGTTCGATGGCTTGCTCGATGGAATCAACGGTCAGGACGCCGAAGGCAACCGGCACGCCGAACTCCATGGACACTTGGGCCAGGCCCTTGGTGCACTCGCCTGCGACGTATTCGAAGTGCGGAGTACCGCCACGAATGACTGCGCCGAGGGCGATAATCGCTGCGAATTCACCTTTCTGGGCGACTTTCTGCGCAACCAGCGGGATTTCGAAGGCGCCAGGTGCGCGGATGATGGTGATGTCGCTTTCGCTCACGCCGTGGCGAACCAGGGCATCAACTGCACCGCTGACCAGG
The DNA here is from genome assembly GCF_977020205.1 of Pseudomonas sp. AIG. Taxonomy (NCBI): domain Bacteria; kingdom Pseudomonadati; phylum Pseudomonadota; class Gammaproteobacteria; order Pseudomonadales; family Pseudomonadaceae; genus Pseudomonas; species Pseudomonas sp. AIG. The sequence continues at coordinate 115,017 of NZ_CDROCK010000011.1, forward strand.
CTTTCAACCACGAAGCTGTTGAAGCGGCCCACTACCAAAGCGTAGCGGCCTTTAGGGGCGATGAAGGTACCTTCGATGGTCTTCAGGGTCATTCGTCAGTTCTCTTAAAGAGCCGGGACGCGTCTGCTACGCGTCCCTCAGTGATTTATTTGCCGCGAATCGGAGTCCGGAAACAACCGGTCATTATTCGGAGGGCACGTATTCTACAACTTCCAGATCGAAACCGGATATCGCATTAAATTTCATTGGTGCGGACATCAGGCGCATTTTGCGCACACCGAGGTCACGCAGGATCTGCGAACCGGCACCGACGATGCTGTAAGTCGTCGGTTTTTTCGGCGCGGCCTGATCACCGGTTTCGCGGATATGCGCCAGCAACACGTCGCCATCGAGCGGGTGACCGAGCAACAGCACTACGCCGCTGCCCGCCTCGGCAACCGCAGCCATCGCGGCGCGCAGACTCCAGCGGCCCGGTTGCTTGACCATCAGCAGGTCGCGCAGCGGGTCCATGTTGTGCACACGAACCAGCGTCGGTTCTTCAGCGCAAACAGTGCCCAGGGTCAGCGCCATGTGCACGTCGCCTTCCACGGAATCACGATAGGTCACCAGGTTGAATTGGCCCAGTTCGCTGTCCAGTGGCTGCTCGGCAATCCGCTGAACGGTACGTTCGTGGATCATCCGGTAGTGAATCAGGTCGGCGATGGTGCCGATCTTGATGTTGTGTTCGGCGGCGAACGCTTCCAGTTCGGCGCGACGGGACATGGTGCCGTCGTCGTTCATCACTTCGCAGATCACCCCGCTCGGCTCGAAACCGGCCATGCGCGCGAGGTCGCAAGCGGCTTCGGTATGACCGGCGCGAGCGAGGGTGCCGCCGGCCTGGGCCATCAGCGGGAAGATGTGGCCCGGGCTGACGATGTCTTCAGCCTTGGCGTCCTTGGCAGCGGCCGCCTGGACAGTGCGCGCGCGGTCAGCGGCGGAAATGCCCGTGGTCACGCCTTCGGCCGCTTCGATCGAGACGGTGAACTTGGTGCCGAAGCCGGAACCGTTGCGCGGCGCCATCAGCGGTAGCTTCAACAGTTCGCAGCGCTCGCGGCTCATCGGCATGCAGATCAGGCCACGGGCGTGCTTGGCCATGAAGTTGATGTGTTCGGCCTTGCAGCATTCGGCGGCCATGATCAGGTCGCCTTCGTTCTCGCGGTCTTCGTCATCCATGAGGATGACCATCTTGCCTTGGCGGATGTCTTCAACCAGTTCTTCGATGCTATTGAGCGCCACAAGGCACCCCCTTCAGTCAGGATTTGAGGTAGCCATTGGCGGCTAGAAAGCTTTCAGTAATACCGCCAGCACTTGGCTCTGCAGCCTTGTCACCGAGGAGCAGACGCTCCAGATAACGCGCCAGCAAATCGACTTCCAGGTTCACCCGGCGACCTGGCTTGTAGGACGCCATGATGGTTTCGCTCAGGGTGTGCGGAATGATCGTCAGCATGAACTCGGCGCCATCGACTTCGTTCACGGTCAGGCTGGTGCCGTCGACGGTGATCGAACCTTTATGGGCGATATACTTGGCCAGCTCTTTCGGCGCGCGGATGCGAAATTCGACGGCGCGGGCATTGTCGCTGCGCGAGACGATTTCGCCGACACCGTCGACATGGCCGCTGACCAGATGCCCACCGAGACGGGTGGTCGGGGTCAGGGCTTTTTCCAGGTTGACCGGGCTGCCGCTTTTCAGGTCGTTCATGGCGGTGCAGTCGAGGGTTTCGCGGCTGACGTCGGCCGCGAAGCCGTCGCCCGGCAGTTCAACGGCGGTCAGGCAGACGCCGTTGACCGCGATGCTGTCGCCGAGTTTGACGTCGCTCAGGTCGAGCTTGCCGGTGGCGACGTGGACCCGCACATCACCGCCCTTTGGGGTCAGTGCACGGATACTGCCGATGGATTCGATGATGCCGGTAAACATGGGGTTCTCCTTGAGAACTAAGCCAGCGTAATAACGATGGCCGGGAATTATACGCTCGGCGAAAGGACAGGGATGGCAGTGACTCGCCAGTCATCGCCCACCGCGCGAATTTCAGTGATTTTCAGCTCCGGCGCATCCTTCATATAAGCCAGCGGCCAGTCCAGCAATGGACGCGCCGTGGAGCCGAGGAACTTGCCGGCAATGAAGATCACGAACTCATCGACCAGACCGAGCTGAGCAAACGCGCCGGCCAGACGTGGGCCCGCTTCGACGAGCACGTCGTTGGTGCCACGGTTGGCCAATTCAATCAGCAACTGATGCAGATCGACCTGACCGTCATCACCCGGCACGATCAGGCACTCGGGACCGTGAGCGTATTGCTCTTCGATTGCGACACAGGTGGCGACCAACGCCGGGCCGGCCTTGAAGAACGGCGCATCGAGCGGCACCCGCAGGCGTCCGTCAATCAACACGCGCAGCGGCGGTCGGCTCATGGCCAGCGCGGTTTGCTCGCTGTCCAGACCGAGTTCGTCAGCGCGAACAGTCAAGCGCGCACCGTCGGCCAGCACGGTATCGGCACCGGTCAGGACCACGGCGGCCTGAGCGCGCAAACGCTGGACGGCCGAACGTGCGGCCGGGCCGGTAATCCATTGGCTCTCACCGCTTTCCATCGCCGTGCGCCCGTCGAGGCTCATGGCCAACTTGACCCGCACGAACGGCAAGCCGTGCTCCATGCGTTTCAGAAAACCTTGGTTGAGCTGGCGCGCCTCGGCTTCCAGCACACCACTTTCAGTGGCGATGCCGGCATCGGCCAGGCGCTGTAAACCACGTCCCGCCACTTGCGGATTGGGATCACGCATCGCCGCCACGACACGACTGACGCCGGCGTTCACCAGCGCATCGGCGCACGGCGGCGTACGGCCATGGTGGCTGCACGGCTCAAGGGTCACGTAAGCGGTGGCGCCTCGGGCCAGTTCACCGGCGGCGCGCAGGGCGTGGACTTCGGCGTGCGGTTCGCCGGCGCGCTCATGCCAGCCTTCGCCGACAATCTGCCCATCGCGCACCACCACACAGCCGACCCGAGGATTGGGATGGGTGGTGTAGTGGCCTTTGCGCGCCAGTTCCAGCGCACGGGCCATAAAGTGGGCGTCGAGGATGGCCTGCTCGGCGACGGCGGTCATTCTTTCACCGGCTCGCGGGCGAGGCGGTCGATCTCTTCGCGGAATTCGTTGAGGTCCTGGAAGCGCTTGTATACCGAGGCGAAGCGGATGTAGGCGACTTCATCAAGCTTCTGCAATTCAGCCATCACCAGTTCGCCGACCACGAGGGATTTGACCTCGCGCTCGCCGGTGGCGCGCAGCTTGTGCTTGATGTGAACCAGAGAGGATTCGAGGCGCTCGACGCTCACCGGACGTTTCTCCAGTGCGCGTTGCATGCCGGCGCGGAGTTTTTCTTCGTCGAACGGTTGGCGGCTGCCGTCGGTTTTGATCAGGCGCGGCAACACCAGTTCGGCCGTCTCGAACGTCGTGAAACGCTCGCCGCAGGCCAGGCATTCACGCCGGCGGCGCACCTGCTCGCCCTCGGCGACCAGACGCGAGTCGATGACCTTGGTGTCGTTGGCACCGCAGAAGGGACAGTGCATGGTGGCTGGCAACAAAAAAAGGGAGGGCCATGGTAGCGCATCCCGGTGGCAAGACAAGCCATAGGCTTTGCGGTATACAGAACGGCATGATCGTTTGATCCATGGATTTCATTTTGCCGGAGCATCCAATGCCGTTACGTCCGCTCGTTTTGCTCAGTCTTTTCAGCCTGCTGGTGGCCTGTGGCAGCGATGCACCCAAGCCCCAGCCGCCAACGCCGGGCCCGGCGCCGCAGCAAGCGCAGAAAAAAGCCAAAGAGGCTGCCGAACTTGGCCCGCTGCCGGCCTATCAACGTGAACTGAGCGGTACCCTGCAAGGCGTGCCGGCTGGCGCCGAAGTCGAACTGGCGTTGCTGGTGATCGATGAGAAGGATCGCCCGCAACAATTGCTCGCCAGTTCCAGCCTGATCGGTAACAACCAGATTCTGCCGTTCCGCCTGCGCTTCAACCCGGACGCCTTCCCCGCCGGTGCGCGGGTTGAGTTGCGTGGCCGCGCCAGCCAGTCCGGCCAGTTGATCCTGCACCTGCCGTCGCAAACCATCAGCCAGCCGACCACTCAGGCGCTGGGCCAATTGCAATTTGTCAAAGCACCATGAATGCACCGCTCGATCTGCAACAGGCGTTAGGTGAATTGCTCGGCGACGCCAGACTCAAGGTCTGTGCGTTGCCGGACACTGATTTACAGCTATGGCTGATTGATGGCGACAACATGGATCGCCAATTCAGCCAGGAAGAAATTCAGCGAATTCTGCACGAGCCACCGTATTGGGGTTTCTGCTGGGCCAGCGGTCTGGCGGTGGCGCGTTATCTGGCGGAATTTCCCGAGTGGGTGCGCGGCAAGCGCGTGCTGGATTTTGGCGCCGGTTCCGGGATTGCCGGAATTGCGGCGGTGAAAGCTGGAGCGCTGGAGGTGGTGGCGTGCGATCTTGATCCGCTGGCGATTGCCGCGTGTAAGGCGAACGCCGAGCTCAATGATGTGCAAATGAATTACTCAACAGATTTCTTTGCCGAGCCGGACCGGTTCGATCTGATCCTGGTGGCGGACGTGTTGTATGACCGGGCGAATCTGCCGTTGCTCGATGCTTTTTTGAGCCGTGGAAGAGAAGCGCTGGTGGCGGATTCGCGGGTTCGGGATTTTCGCCATCCATTGTATGAGCGCATCGAGATGCTTGAGGCGATGACCTTGCCGGATCTGGCGGAGCCTGAGGAATTTCGGCATGTCAGCCTTTACCATGCGCGGCGCTGATTAAAAGCTTCGCGAGCAGGCTCGCTCCCACAGGGGAATGCATTCCAGGGTGGGAGCGAGCCTGCTCGCGAAGGCGTCCTGCCAGACAACACATCTCTGCCTTCCGGCCACCCCCCGCCAAGCCGTATAGTTGCCCCATCCATGCTTTGACGAGATCCCCCATGAGTGAGCAAACGCCGTACATCTTCGACGCCACGACGGCCGATTTCGACCAGTCGGTGATCGAGGCCTCTTTCAACAAACCGGTGCTGGTGGATTTCTGGGCCGAATGGTGTGCGCCGTGCAAGGCGTTGATGCCGATGCTGCAAGGCATTGCCGAAAGCTATCAGGGTGAATTGCTGCTGGCCAAGGTCAACTGCGACATCGAGCAGGACATCGTCGCCCGTTTCGGTATTCGCAGCCTGCCGACCGTGGTGCTGTTCAAGGACGGTCAACCGGTCGACGGCTTTGCCGGTGCGCAACCGGAATCCGCCGTGCGCGCCCTGCTTGAGCCGCACGTGCAGATGCCGCCACCGGCCGCGGCCGATCCGTTCGAACAGGCACAGGCGTTGTTCGATGACGGGCGTTACGCCGATGCCGAAGCGGCGCTGGTGGTGATGCTCACTGAGGACAACACAAACGCCAAGGCGCTGATCCTCTACGCGCGTTGCCTGACTGAGCGCGGCGAACTGAATGAAGCGCAAACCGTGCTGGATGCGGTCAAAAGCGATGAGCACAAGGCTGCGCTGGCCGGCGCCAAGGCGCAGATCAAGTTCCTCGGCCTGGCGCGTGACCTGCCGGATGCCGCCGATCTGAAAGCGCGTCTGGCGAAAGATCCGCAGGACGATGAGGCGGTGTATCAACTGGCGATTCAGCAGCTCGCTCGCCAGCAGTATGAAGCGGCGCTGGATGCACTACTGAAGCTGTTCATCCGCAACCGCAGCTACAGCGAAGGCCTGCCGCACAAAACCTTGCTGCAGGTGTTCGAGCTGCTGGGCAATGATCATCCACTGGTGACGGTGTACCGCCGCAAAATGTTTGCGGCGCTTTATTAAGATCAAAAGATCGCAGCCTTCGGCAGCTCCTACAGGGGTGTACTCCATTCCAATGTAGGAGCTGCCGCAGGCTGCGATCTTTTGCGGTTCATTCGATCCAGCTGTAGAGCGGCGTATCCCCGCCGCTCACCACTTTCACGTCCGAGCTATGGCGCAAACGCACCAGCAAGCGTTTGCCTGCCAGCGCGCTGCCGGTCAGCCCTTCCAGTTGATCAAGCAGGTCCGGCCCGCTGAGCTGCCCGGCCTTGCGCAACAGATCCTTGGCCACCTGCCAAAACGCATCGTCCTGATTCAGCGGTTTCACTGCCGGGGCTACCGCTGCTGCTTCAGGTTGAGCAAGCGGCGCCTGCCCATTCAACGCCGAACCGAGCTTCGCCCAGTCGTTGTCATCCAGTTCTACCGTCAAGTCCACCGGCACGTCGCCGACGGTTCCGCGTATCCGCAACATTGAGTTCGCTCCCGCATATTTCTGACCTGCATGCTCCCACGGGACTTGTGCAACGCCAAGCGCACGGGCAAACTCTGCGCACTTTCGTTATAAGATTACATAACAAACTCTTCACTTTACTTCCCGGAGACCGCCATGCGTCGTCTGCTGCTCGCTTTGCCGTTTGCCCTGTTGCCGCTGGCCATCGCCCACGCGGCCGATGAGCATGACCACGATCACGATCATGAACACGGCAGCCTCGGCGCGCATGAACATGGCGTGGGCCGTCTGAACGTCGCGCTCGATGGCCAGACGCTGGAGCTTGAGCTGGAAAGCCCGGCGATGAACCTCGTCGGTTTCGAGCACGTCGCCACTTCGGATGCCGACAAGGCCAAGGTCGCCGCTGCCCGTGCGCAACTGGAAAAACCGCTGACTCTGTTCAGCCTGCCCGCCGCTGCCGGGTGCAAAGTGGTCAGTCAGGAACTGGAAAGCCCGCTGTTCGGCGACAAACCGGATGCCGACGACCATGACGACGATGAAGCGGACAAGGACGGTCACGAGCATCACCACGACCACAGCGAAATCCACGCGCATTACCAATTCAACTGCGCCACACCGGGTGCGCTGAAGACGCTGGATCTGGCTAACGTCTTCAATACCTTCCCGGCGACGCAGAAAATTCAGGTACAACTGATCAGCGCCAGCGGCCAGCAGGGCACCGAAGTGACGGCCAAGGCTGCTGCCCTGAAATTCTGACAACACCGAAAATCCCCTGTAGGAGCTGTCGAGTGAAACGAGGCTGCGATCTTTTGATTGTAAAAAACCAAGATCAAAAGATCGCAGCCTTCGGCAGCTCCTACAGGGGGTTATGCGTTCACCTCATGAAACTGGTGCCATGACCCAAGCACTCATCGAACTGTCCGACCTGGGCTTCAACTGGCCCGGTCACCCGCTATTGCTGGACATCCCGGCGTTTCGTCTGGAAGCCGGCGAAACCCTGTTCCTCAAAGGCCCCAGCGGCAGCGGCAAGACCACCCTGCTCGGTCTGCTCGGCGGCGTGCAGAAGCCCGGTCGCGGCAGCATTCGCCTGCTCGGCCAGGAGCTGACCGAACTCTCCGCCGGTGCTCGCGACACCTTCCGCGTCGATCACACTGGCTACATTTTCCAGCAGTTCAACTTGCTGCCATTCCTCTCGGTACGCGAGAACGTTGAGCTGCCATGTCACTTTTCCAAACTGCGCGCCCAGCGAGCGAAACAACGTCACGGCAGCGTTGATCAAGCCGCTGCCACTTTGCTCGCGCACTTGGGGTTGAAAGATGAAAGCATCCTCAGTCGCCGCGCCGATTCGTTGTCCATCGGTCAACAGCAAAGGGTCGCTGCCGCGCGCGCCTTGATCGGCCAACCCGAGTTGGTAATCGCCGACGAGCCGACTTCGGCCCTCGACTACGACGCCCGGGAAAACTTCATTCGCTTGCTGTTCGCCGAATGCCGCGAGGCCGGATCCAGTCTGCTGTTCGTCAGTCACGACCAGAGTCTGGCGCCGCTGTTCGACCGTCACCTGTCCCTGGCCGAGCTCAATCGCGCCGCCACGTCTGCCGAGGTCTGAGATGTATCTGTTTCGTCTGGCCATGGCCAGCCTGGCCAACCGCCGCTTCACCGCTTTGCTCACGGCATTCGCCATCGCCCTGTCGGTGTGCCTGCTGCTCGCCGTTGAACGAGTGCGCACCGAGGCCAAAGCCAGTTTCGCCAGCACCATCAGTGGCACCGACCTGATTGTCGGCGCGCGCTCCGGCCCAGTGAACCTGCTGCTGTACTCGGTGTTCCGTATCGGCAACGCCACCAACAACATTCGCTGGGACAGCTTCGAACACTTCGCCAACAACCCGAAAGTGAAGTGGGCAATCCCGATGTCCCTCGGCGACTCCCACCGCGGCTACCGCGTGATGGGCACCACAGAAGCGTATTTCGAGCATTACCAGTACGGTCGCCAGCAACATCTGCAACTGGCCGACGGTCGCGCGTTTGCGACGGATCCGTTTGAAGTGGTGCTCGGTGCCGAAGTGGCCGATGCGCTGCATTACAAACTCGGCGACCAACTGGTGCTGGCCCATGGCGTGGCGGCGATCAGTCTGGTCAAGCACGATGACAAACCGTTCACCGTGGTCGGCATTCTCAAGCGCACCGGCACTCCGGTCGATCGCACGTTGCACATCAGCCTCGGCGGCATGGAAGCGATTCATATCGACTGGCACAACGGCGTGCCGGCGCGCGGCAACGGCCGGATCACGGCGGATCAGGCGCGCAACATGGACCTGACTCCGCAAGCGATCACCGCGTTCATGCTTGGCCTCAACAGCAAGATCTCCACCTTCGCGCTGCAACGCGAAATCAACGAATTCCGTGGCGAACCGATGCTGGCGATTCTGCCTGGCGTGGCGTTGCAGGAGTTGTGGAGCCTGATGAGCACCGCCGAAAAAGCCTTGTTCGTGGTCTCGTTGTTTGTGGTGCTGACCGGGTTGATCGGCATGCTCACGGCGATTCTCACCAGCCTCAACGAACGGCGCCGCGAGATGGCAATTCTGCGCTCGGTCGGTGCGCGGCCGTGGCACATTGCAAGCCTGCTGGTGCTGGAAGCTTTTGCTTTGGCGCTGACCGGGGTGATCGCCGGCGTTGCGTTGCTGTACATCGGTATCGCTGCTGCGCAGGGTTATGTGCAGGCCAATTACGGTTTGTTCCTGCCGCTGGCATGGCCGAGCGAGTATGAATGGACGCTGCTCGGTGGCATTCTGGCGGCCGCGCTGCTGATGGGCAGCGTGCCGGCCTGGCGCGCTTATCGCCAATCCCTGGCCGATGGCCTGTCGATCCGTTTATGAGGATGTTCACCATGCCCCGCGCTGCACTCGCGCTGCTATTGCTGATCGCCCTGCCCGTGTGGGCCGCGGCGCCGAAAGACCTGACGTGGTCGGAGATGATCCCGCCGGACGCCGCGCCGGAAGTGCCGAACATGACCCCGCTGCACGACATGTCGAAGATGAGCGACGCGCTATCGGCGGAGTCCGCGCCAGCGGCGAAGCAGGACCTGCCGAACGCCCCGGTGGTGCAGTCGCTCGATGGGCAGAACATTCGTTTGCCGGGCTACATCGTGCCGCTGGAAGTCAATGAAGAGGGACGCACCACGGACTTTTTGCTAGTGCCGTATTTCGGCGCGTGCATCCATGTGCCGCCACCGCCGTCGAATCAGATCGTGCATGTGAAAAGCGAGTTGGGCGTGAAGCTTGATGAGCTGTATCAGCCGTATTGGGTCGAAGGGCCGTTGCAGGTCAAGGCGTCGAGCAGTGAGCTGGCGGATGCCGGGTATCAGATGGATGCGGACAAGATTTATGTGTATGAGCTGCCGGAGTAATTCGCAGTAATTTTGTGCTGTTTGCAATGACCCCTTCGCGAGCAAGCTCGCTCCCACAGGTTTCGGTGGTGACCATAAATTCTGTGGTCGACAAAATCAGTGTGGGAGCGAGCTTGCTCGCGAAGGGGCCGGCTAAGGTTCCGCAAAAGTCTGCCCCTTCACTGTTTCATTGAGCTGAGTCAAAAGACCGTATCAGTTGGCTTCGTACCATAGGACATCAGAAACTTTTAACGTCCTTTTGGAGCCCCCATGAACAAGTCCTTGCTCAGCGCTTCGCTGTTTGCCCTCGCGCTCGCAGCCCCGCTCGCCCACGCCCACGAAGCCGGTGACATTCTCATCCGTGCCGGTGCGATCACCGTCAACCCGAAGGCCGACAGCTCCAGCGTCAAGGTCGATCAGGGTCCGTTGAGCGGCGCCAATCTGGGCGGCAAGGCGACCATGAGCAGCGACACGCAGTTGGGCCTGAACTTCGCCTACATGCTCACCGACCACGTCGGCCTCGAACTGCTCGCAGCCACACCGTTCGAGCACGACGTCAAGCTCAAGGGCACTGCCCTGCCAGCGGCCAACGGCAAGCTCGGCACCCTGAAACACTTGCCGCCGACCCTCAGCGTCGTCTACTACCCACTGGATTCGAAGTCGCCGTTCCAGCCGTATGTCGGTGGCGGCATCAACTACACCTGGATCTATGACGAACACGTCGGCAGCGAAGCCAGCGCCAACGGTTTCAGCAACTTCAAGGCGAAAAACTCCTGGGGTCTGGCCTGGCAGGTCGGTGCTGACTACATGCTGACCGACAACATCATGCTCAACGCCCAAGTGCGTTACATCGACATCGACACCCGCGCCACCGTCGAGAACAACGCCGTTGCCCCGGGCACTCGCGCACGGGTGAATGTGGATGTGGATCCGTTCATCTACATGGTCGGTTTGGGCTATAAGTTCTAAGTCGAGTGACCGAACGTTCACGTGGTGGTGAATGAGGCTTGGTGGCGAGCAGGCATAGAACTGACGGCGACCGTACGCAGTTGATCGGGGGATAACATCCCCTCGCCACAAGGATAGCGACATATTCCGGCCGTGAAAAAGGCGCCTGTCAAAGGGCGCCTTTTTCATGTCTGCTGGAAACCTGTGGCGTGAGTTGGATTTCCCCCTCACTCCAGCCCTCTCCCTCAGGGAGAGGGGGAAAGGGAGCCGATTTGTGTGCTTTTCAAATTCGAGTTCGACTCGATATTTCAGGTCGATGTATCTCGCACAAACACCTCGGTCAGTCCCCTCTCCCCCCGGGAGAGGGTTAGGCGGGCGGCGTTCCGATGAGGGGCTCTTTTCAGGCACGCCCCAACAACCGCGCCAAACCCACGCTCATCAGCGTCTGCTGCGGAAGCTTGAAGCGCTCCAGCAAGCGAGCATTGTTCGCCCGCGAATGACGGATGTCGCCAGAGCGCGCCGGGCCGTAGCTGACGGGCGGCAGTTCGCCGACCACCGCTTGCAGGGCCTCAAGCATCTGTTTGAGGCTCATCGACTGATTCCAGCCGACGTTCACCGCACCGACTTCCACTTCAGGCTTTTCGATTGCCTGCACCAGCAGATCGACCAGATCTTCGACATAGAGGAAATCACGCGTCTGCTCACCATCACCGAACACCGTAATCGGCAGACCTTTCTGCGCGCGTTCGCTGAAGATGCTGATCACCCCGGAGTACGGCGAGGAAGGATCCTGACGCGGGCCGAAGATGTTGAAGAAGCGGAAAATCACCGGTTCCAGGCCATGCTGGCGGCGATAGAAATCGAAATAGTGTTCGCCCGCCAGCTTGTCCGAAGCGTAAGGCGTCAGCGGCGCTTTGGGCGTGTCTTCATCAATCGACTCGCCCTCGCCATTGTTGCCGTATACCGCTGCGCTGGAGGCATACAACACACGCTTGACCCCGGCCAGACGCATGGCTTCGCAGACATTCAGCGTGCCGATGAAATTGCTCTGGTGAGTCTTCACCGGGTCATCCACCGACGCCTGCACCGACGCCACGGCCGCCAGGTGCGCGACAGCGCTGCAGCCTTGCATGGTCTTGGCCACCAGCGCCGCATCGGCGACATCGCCGACAATCAGCTCGACCTGCGGATTGTCCAGCGGCAGGTTGCTGCGCTTGCCGGTCGAAAAGTCGTCGAGGATGCGCACCGAATGTCCTGCAGCGAGCAACGCATCGGTCAGGTGCGAACCAATGAAACCGGCTCCGCCAGTGATTAATACAGTCCCTTTAGCCATGACGGTAGAACCTATCCAGTAAGCCCGGGAGTGCAGCGCGCCAGGCGCGCGGTTTGATCCCGAAAGTGTGCAGAATTTTCTTGCAGGCCAGCACCGCGTGTTGCGGCTCTTCGGCAGCGTCCGGTCGTGCGGCGTGAGCCTGAGCGGTCGGCGCTTCAATGGCCAGGGCGTGCAGGCTGCGCGCTTCGGTCAGAATCGCCTGGCCCAGCGCCAGCGGTGTGGTCGCTTCGTGGCCGGCGTAGTGGTAAGTGCCCCACAGTGGCGCGGCGCAATCAAGTTGTTTGAGCACCGAAATGATCACTCGCGCGGCATCGTCGACTGGCGTCGGATTGCCACGGCGGTCGTCGGCCAAGAGCAATTCGTCCGGTTGTTCGGCACGAGCAAGAAAGCGTCCGAGGGTGCCATCGGGGCTGTCATCGAGCAACCAGCCAAATCGTAGCAAAACGTGTTGCGGGCACGTGGCGCGAACGCTTTGTTCGATACGCCACAACGCTTGACCGCGCAGGCCCAACGGCACCGGCTCGTCTTTTTCACTGTACGCCGTGGCACGTGAACCATCGAACACCCGATAACTGGAGGGCTGGACGAGGACGATGTTGTGATGCTGGCACAGTTCGGCGAGACGCTCGATCGCGCGTTCCTGCCCAGCCATGCGGCTTTCGCTGACGGTTTCGGCCTGGAACCAGTCGAAATAGTAGGCGAGATTGATCAACGCATCGGGACGGGTGTCGTCGAGCAATTGGGTCAGGCTCGCGGCATCCCAGCCGTTTTCGGGCGGGCGGGGGGCGAGGAAACCGATGTCTTCCTCTGCACCGAGGCGAATCAGCGCCTGCCCAAGGGCATTTCCGCCGCCCAGTAACATAAGGCGCATTCGCATAGAGTCAGCAGGCCCAGTCTGATTGGAACGATGGCTTTAGCGACGGATCTCGTGGAACCGTCGTCGATAATTGCCGGAATCGTTGCATTTTGCGGGTTTAGTGCGCAACCGTCATCCGTAAAGTGCAGATCGCCGGGATTTGTGTCGTCCCGACCGGCCAGACGCTGAAGATCCCAGCGGTACTTGCATCTTCCCCCCTGCGCCCGCATAACTTAAGCCATGAATCTGCCCATCCCCACGGACGCGGCCCTGGCAGGCTTTCACCCCGCCGTCAGCGCCTGGTTCAGCAAAACCTTCCCGACGGTCACCGCCGCCCAGGCCCGCGCATGGCCGTTGATCCGCCAGCGCCGTTCGACGCTGATCGCTGCGCCCACCGGCTCGGGCAAAACCCTCACCGCGTTTCTCGCCGTGCTCGACGACCTCGTCCACCGTGGCCTGGAACACCCCGACGGCCTGGCCGACGAAACCCTGGTAGTCTATGTCTCGCCGCTCAAAGCGCTGTCCAACGACATCCGCATCAACCTGCAAAATCCACTGGTCGGGATTACCGAACAACTGCGGCAGTTGAGTCTGCCCGAGCTGCAAATCACCACCGCCGTGCGCACCGGTGACACCCCGCAGAAAGAACGCGCGGCCATGCGCAAATCGGCGCCGCACATTCTGGTGACCACACCGGAATCACTGTACGTACTGCTCGGTTCCGAATCCGGACGCAAAATGCTCGGCACCACGCGCACGGTGATCATCGATGAAATCCACGCGATGGCCGCCGGCAAACGCGGCAGTCACCTGGCCCTGAGCCTTGAGCGCCTGCAAGCGTTATGTAGCGAACCGCTGACCCGCATCGGTCTGTCCGCCACGCAGAAACCGGTCGAAGCCGTGGCGCAATTTCTCGTTGGCCATGATCGTCCCTGCGAAATCATCGACATCGGCCACGCTCGCCCAAGGGATCTTGGCATCGAGGTGCCGCCCGTGCCGTTGTCGGCCGTCATGGCCAATGATGTCTGGGAACTGGTCTACGACCGCCTAGCGGAACTGGCCCGCGAGCACCGCACCACGCTGATTTTCGTCAACACCCGGCGCCTGGCCGAGCGTCTTAGCCGGCACCTCAGCGAACGCCTCGGCAAACAAGCCGTTGCCGCACATCACGGCAGTCTGGCCAAGGAATTTCGCCTCGACGCCGAACAACGCCTCAAGCGCGGCGAACTGCAGGTATTGATCGCTACCGCATCGCTGGAACTGGGCATTGATATTGGCGAAGTCGACCTGGTCTGCCAGATTGCTTCGCCGCGCTCCATCGCCGGCTTCTTGCAACGCGTTGGCCGTTCCGGGCACCAAGTGGGCGGCACGCCCAAGGGTCGGTTGTTCGCCACCACTCGCGACGACCTGATCGAATGCGCCGCCCTGCTCGACTGCGTGCGCCGGGGTGAACTCGATACGCTGCACATCCCGGTCGCGCCACTGGATGTTTTGGCCCAACAGATCATCGCCGAAGTCAGTTGCCAGGAATGGCCGGAGGACGCCTTGCTGGCGATGTTCCGCCGCGCCTCGCCCTACCGCGACCTCGACGAAAAACACTATCAAGCCCTGCTGAGCATGCTCGCTGAAGGCTACAACGGTCGCCAGGGCATCCGCAGCGCCTACCTGCACCGCGACGCCGTTAGCCGCACTTTGCGTGGCCGGCGTGGTGCGCAACTGACGGCCGTGACCAGCGGTGGCACCATCCCGGACAACGCCGACTACAGCGTGATGCTCGAGCCGCAAGGCCTGAACATCGGCAGCGTCAACGAAGACTTCGCGGTGGAAAGCATTGCCGGCGATGTGTTTCAGCTCGGCAATACGTCTTACCGGATCCTGCGCGTGGAAACCGGCAAGGTGCGCGTCGAGGATGCCCACGGCCAGCCGCCGACCATTCCGTTCTGGCTCGGCGAAGCGCCGGGGCGCAGCGATGAACTGTCATCGGCTGTTGCACGTCTGCAAGCACAGCTCGACGAGCTACTCGGCGCCAGCCCCGGCGATCTGCAACCGGCGCTCGACTGGCTGACGCAGACCCTGGGCCTCAACCGCGCCAGCGCCGAGCAACTGGTCGAGTATCTGGCCCGTGCCCGGCAGACCCTTGGCGCCCTGCCCTCGCAGGACACGCTGCTGATGGAACGGTTTTTCGACGAGTCCGGCGGCACGCAACTGATCATCCATTCGCCGTTCGGCAGCCGCATCAACCGCGCCTGGGGTTTGGCCCTGCGCAAGCGTTTCTGCCGCACCTTCAATTTCGAATTGCAGGCTGCCGCCAGCGAAGACGCCATCGTGCTGTCACTGTCCACCAGCCACAGTTTTGAACTCGATGACATCTGGCGCTACCTGCACAGCAATAGTGCCGAGCACATTTTGATTCAAGCGGTGCTCGATGCGCCGCTGTTCGGCGTGCGCTGGCGCTGGAACGCCGGAGTCGCGTTGGCGCTGCCGCGCTTTACCGGGGGGCGCAAAGTCGCGCCGCAGTTGCAGCGGATGAAAAGCGAAGACCTGATTGCCAGCGTGTTTCCCGATCAGATTGCCTGCCTGGAAAACCTCGCTGGTGAACGCGAGATTCCCGAACATCCGCTGATCGAACAGACCCTCGACGATTGCCTGCACGAGGCGATGGACAGTGAAGGCTGGCTCAATCTGCTGCGGCGCATGGAGCGTGGCGAGGTGCGTCTGATCAGCCGCGACCTGCCGGCGCCCTCACCGCTCGCGGCAGAAATTCTCAGTGCGCGGCCGTACACCTTTCTCGACGATGCGCCGCTGGAGGAACGTCGTACCCAGGCAGTGATCAACCGGCGCTGGAGCGATCCACAATCGACCGATGACCTTGGTGCATTGGATGCCGACGCGATTACCGCCGTGCGTGAAGAAGCGTGGCCGACGCCGAATGCTGTGGATGAACTGCATGAGGCGCTGATGAGCCTGGCGTGCATCAGCGAGGCTGAAGTGCAAGCGAACGCAGGTTGGCGGGATTGGCTGGATACTCTGGCCAGCGGCGGTCGCGCCTGCCGATTGCAAATAAATCCGGAGCATTGCGTGTGGCTGGCCCGCGAACGCCTGACCTGCCTGCAAGCGCTTTATCCACAGGCCCAACTTCAACCCGAATTGGAGGCGTTACCGGGATTCGCTGAAACCTGGACATTCGATGAGGCGCTGATCGAAGTGCTCCGCGCCCGTCTCGGTGCCTTCGGTCCGTTACCAATATCCGCAATTGCCGAACCTCTTGCGCTGCCAACCATTCAAGTAGCTCAAGCCCTCGCTCAACTGGAACGCGAAGGTTATGTGCTGCGCGGCCAATTCACCCCGGGATTGGGGGTAGAAGAATGGTGCGAACGGCACCTGCTCGCGCGTATTCATCGCTACACGGTCAAGCGCCTGCGCCGGGAAATCGAACCAGTGGCGTTGCAGGATTTCATGCGGTTTCTGTTCGATTGGCAGCATCTGTCGCCCTCGACACGCGGACAGGGCAGCGCGGTGTTGCCAGCGATTGTCGGGCAGTTCGAAGGTTACGCGGCGGCAGCTTCGGCGTGGGACAGCGACCTTCTTCCGGCCCGTCTCAAGGACTATTCGCCGAGCTGGCTGGATGAGTTGTGCCGCAACGGCAAACTGGTGTGGACGCGCCTCAGTGCCCGGCAAAAAGTCAGCGGCACGGCGTTGCGCAGCACGCCGATTGTGTTGCTGCCGCGCAGTCAGGTCGGATTGTGGAGTGCGTTGGCCGAACAGACACCTGTGAGCGAGCTGTCACCGAAAACTCAAAAGGTTTTTGCAGCGCTGAGCCAGCACGGCGCGTTGTTTTTCGATGAACTGACTCATGAAGCGCACCTGCTGCGCACCGAGCTGGAAATCGCTTTGCAGGAACTGGTCGGCGCCGGTCTGGTGAACGCCGACAGCTTCGCCGGCCTGCGCGCGCTGATCACCCCGCCGAGCAAGCGCCAGCAGCGCAGCAGTCGTCGCGGGCGCGGCGCGTTTGTCGGTGGCATGGATGACGCCGGGCGCTGGGCGTTGTTGCGGCGTGGCGCGGCTGTGGATAACAGCGAGACGCTGGAACATGTCGCCATGACGTTATTGCGGCGTTACGGCGTGGTGTTCTGGCGCTTGCTGGAGCGCGAGGCGGACTGGTTGCCGAGTTGGCGGGAATTGCTGCGCACGTTTCATCGGCTGGAGGCGCGTGGCGAGATTCGCGGCGGGCGGTTTGTCAGTGGTTTGGCGGGGGAACAGTTTGCGCTGCCCGAGGCGATTCCATTGTTGCGCGAGGTACGTCGGCGGCCGCATGACGGCAGTCTGGTGGCGGTGTGTGGGGTGGATCCGCTGAACCTGGCCGGGACGTTGTTGCCGGGGGTAAAAGTGCCGGCGCTGGTGAGTAATCGGTTGGTGTATCGGGACGGTTTGCCGGCGGCGGCGGAGATTGCCGGCAAGCAACAGTTCTGGCTGGAGCTGGATCAGATCGATATGGAGCATGTGCGCGGCAAATTGATCCGGCATTGAGGTTGGCCGATCTGGCGTCATCGCGAGCAGGCTCACTCCTACAGGGGAACGCATTCCAAAATGTGGGAGTGAGCCTGCTCGCGATGGCGTCGGTAATCCCACCTCAAACCCCGGCGGTTAAGTCCGCGATTCCTGCGGCACCTCACTCGTCACTACCTCACCCTCCTGCTGCCGCTTCGGCAACAAAACCTGCTGTGGATAAGTCTGCGCGAAATGCACCACCGGGCTGTTATCCACAAGCTTCTTCAAACGCTGATTGAACGCCCGGCTCACCGCATACTGCCCACCCGAGACCGTACGGAACTGCGCCGTCAGCACCACGCCATTCAAATCCATCTTGTCCACGCCAAACACATCCAGCGGCCCTTGCAGGTTGTACTTGAGGAACGGGTCTTCGCGGATCGAATCACCGGTCTCGCGGATCAGCTCAATCGCCTTGTCGACATCCGTGTCATAGGTGAACTGCACCGAGAAAAACGCAAAGGCAAACTGCCGCGATTGGTTGGTCACGGCTTTGATCTGGCCGAACGGTACCGAGTGCACAAAACCCTTGCCGTCGCGCAGACGCAGGGTGCGAATGGTCAGCCCTTCGACGGTGCCGGCATGCCCCGAATCCAGCACCACCCAGTCACCAATCGACAGGGTATCTTCGATGATGATGAACAGCCCGGTGATCACGTCCTGCACCAATTGCTGCGAACCGAAACCGATCGCCAGACCGACCACCCCGGCACCGGCCAGCAGCGGCGCAACATTGATTCCCAGATTGGCCATGGTGGTGATTGCGCAGATCACCACGAGGATGATTTTGATCGCGTTGCGCAGCAACGGCAGGATGGTTTTCACCCGCGTGCTCGGCTGGCGAGCCGCGCGCTTGCTGAGCGGCGGCTTCAGCGCTTCCTGAATCGCCGTGTCGAGTACCACCCACAGCAACCACGTGACCAGGAAGATCAGGCCAATGCTGCTCAGCGCGTTACTGATGGCTCGTCCAACCGTGCTGCTCTGAGCGAAATCGAGCAGCGATACACCCCAGATCCGCCCGAGGATATCGATGAACGCGATGGCGATGACAATCCGCAGCAAAGCGTGCAACAGGCTGAGAAAACGCTCCTTGTAGGCACTGCTGCGCTGGATTGCCTCAGCCTTTCGTGACTTGAACAGATGCTGCAGGATCGTGCTGAGGAACACCGTGCCGATCAGCAACACTGTGGTGAACAGTGCACAGCGCAGGGCCTTCTGATTGTCCTCGCCGATGCCGATCAGATTGACCGCCGAAACCAGCACCATCAACACGATTGGCCAGTACCACAGCCCGGAAAAGATCCGCAGCGACTCCTGCAACGAGGGTTGTTTCAGCCGCTGACTCAGTGAACGATTGCGGATCAGATGCGCCACAGGGCGGCGCAGGCGAATCACCAGCAAACCAAAAATGATCGAGGCGATCAGCCCGGTGAACACCGCGATGCTGCTGGTGATGTTGCCGCCCAGTTGCCGGGCAATCTGCGGACTGGTCAGCGCATCGCTGAGGGCGGCGAGAAAGCCGATCAGGAACAGCGGGCGCGGGCAGTAATTGCGGATGATCTGCGCCGCCGGACGTTTATGGCCGACGTTGAACATCACCACCACGCACAACAACATCGAGGTGGAAAAGATGCCGCTGCTGGTGGCGTAGGCCAGACACAGGGCCAGCGCGCGCCCTACCGAGGCTTGCAGGAAATGGCTGACGTAGAGGGTCAGCGGCAGGCAGATCAGCGCCGGAATGGTGTAGGGCAGCAAATATCCGATCAGATCCTGACTGCGCTGGCGGGTGCGCAACCAGCGACCTTCGCGCAGGCGTTTGGCCAACAGGCTGCCGAGTACCGTCAACAAAGCAAAACTGCCGAGCCAGGTGCCGGACAACGAAAGGAAATCCCCGGCGACGCTCCAGCCTGAGCGATTCGACGGTTGATTGACCAGTTTGTCGACCTCATCAGCGGCGCGGTCGGCACGCAGGCGCCAGGCATCGACCAGGTGTTCGTTGAGGTCGAGCTTGTCCTGGACGTCGTCGATGCTCGAACTGATTGCACCGAGCAGACCGCCCTGCACAATCGGTTCGGGCTTGGCCGCTTCTTCGGTGACGGCCGGGACGCCCGGTAGCGCGGCGGCGTCGATTTCACTGGCACCGAGAAACAGCAATGCTCCCAGCAGAATGGCGATCCTGAACTTGACCAAAACTCCGATCTCCCTTGGCTGAACCTGTAAGGAACTGATCGGTAATTGCACAGCAAGTTCAAGAGCACCCTCACCCCAGCCCTCTCCCAGAGGGAGAGGGAGCCGACCGAGTTGCCTGCGAAAAGTACATCGACCTGAAAGTCCTGAGTCGAACTCAAATCCTGAAAACCCTGAAGATCAGCTCCCCTCCCCCTAGCCGTCTCCCAGAGGGAGAGGGAGCCGACCGAGTTGCCTGCGAAAAGTACATCGACCTG